>JAUZOY010000210.1 GCA_030706235.1 Bacteroidota bacterium
AGTTTGTCTTTTTATTTTACTATCTCTTTTATCTATGTGGCTGATTTTAAAAATATGGTATTGGATATCTGAAATTAAAAAAAACAAACATGGTTAATATATAAAATTATGGGATATAGCATTTTGTACTCCATAATCAGCAGCACCATCATTGTTGTGCCTATACATAATCATCTGATGCTTCCGGATTGATTAACGCCTTCCTAAATCAATTCTGATATTCCCATGTCAATAAATGCAATAATAAACCGTACGAAATTTTTGACAGTATTTCAGAATTTTCAGGATCAACAGGTATAAACTTTAGTAGCAAAACCAAAACTTCACATTTCTAACGCTGCCAGGTACTTAGTACGCTGGTAGGTAAGAAATCCTTTTTATTTAAAATTATATCTTATAAATTCTTAAATGGGAAAAAACTAATATTTATAGGATTAATCGCACTCAGGTTAATAAAAAACATTAGATCTATTTTTTTGGATGCAGAATGCGGTAGCCTGCAATAAGAAGCGCCATCATTGTTATGCCGATGAATACACCTCTTATGTTTCCTGGTTCGTCCCAGCCTTCTGAAATAATATCATATAGTCCTAATAGAATAGCAACACCTGCAATAACAAACCAGACTATAAATGCATATTTGTCGAATAGGGGATGATTTATAGAGCGGTAATAGTTTTCACGAGCTTTTTGTGCTTTATAAAAATATTCTGCACGTTTAGCATAATTAGGCCCATATTTTTTTTTGTTTGCGTACTCAAAAGAAGTCTTTGCATCATAAAACTTTCGTTTATCCTTGTCTAAAAGTACCTGATAAGCCTGATTTATAATTTGAAAAATCACTTTCGCATCCTTATCTTTGGAAACGTCAGGATGATATTTTTTTGCAAGCTCCCGATAGGCTTTTTTTATCTCCATCTCGTTTGCGGTCGGCGGAACATTTAATATTTTATAATAATCGGGAGACAAGATAAATTAATTGTGAATTGTGAATTGTAAGTTGTTAATTATTAATGAATTGTGTGATGTTATCGTAAATATAATCCAGACTTTCTTCCGAAATACAATAAGGGGGATTCATGTATATAATATTACCGAGAGGGCGGAGTATTATTCCGCGACTTATAAAAAAATTATAGATTTTGTCCCTCATAGGATTTATATACGATGTTTCCTCACAATCTTCCTGTAGTTCAATTGCAATAATAACGCCGCGATGACGTATATCTTTTATTTTTTTATTGTTTTTTAATTCTTTTGCAAATTCTGCATGTCTTTTTTCTATTCTTTTAACTTTTTCCATTGTATTTTCCTTTTCGAATAAATCGAGACTTGCCAGAGCAACAGTGCAGGCAATAGGATTTGCAGTGAAGGAATGTCCATGATACAGGGTTTTGTGTTTGTCCGGGGATAGAAATTTATCATAGATACTCTGAGTGCAGGTTGTAACACCAAGAGGCATTACTCCGCCTGTAAGTCCTTTAGAAAGACAATAAATATCCGGTTTTTCATCCAGGTAATCTGTAGCCCACATTTTTCCGGTTCTTCCAAAACCTGTCATTACTTCATCACCAATGGTAAGTACAGAACAACAATGGCATAATCTTAATAATCTGTTAAGTCCTTCGGGTGTATGCATAAGCATACCTGATGAACCCTGAATTAATGGTTCAAAGATAAATGCAGCAACTCTATGCTTTTGTATAATTTCTTCAAGTTGTCTCAGACTCTTTTCTTCATTTCCTGCTGTAGGAGGTTCAATAAACTTTACATCGAAAAGATATTGATTAAAAGGTTTGGTGAATATGCTTCTTCCGCTTACCGACATTGCTCCGAAAGTATCACCGTGATATGCATTTGTAAATGATACAATAGTGTTTCTTTTTACACCCTGATTGGCATAGAATTGCAATGCCATTTTAATTGCAACCTCAACAGCAGTAGAACCATTATCGGAAAAGAATACTTTTTTTTGTTTTTCGGGTAATAATTTTAAAAGTCTTTCTGCAAGTTCAACTGCCGGAGAATGAGTGAATCCTGCAAAAATAACCTGTTCAAGTTTGTTCATTTGTTCATGAACTTTTTCTGCAATATAGGGGTGGGAGTGACCATGTATGTTTACCCACCATGAAGCTATTGCATCAATATATCTTTTCCCCTGCTCATCATAAAGAAATTCTTTCTCTCCTCTGACAATACCAATGCTTTCGGGTTCAAGTAGCATTTGAGTATAAGGATGCCAGATCAGATTTCTATCACGTTCACTAAGTGTCATTTTAAAAATATGTTTTTATCTATTGTATTAGCAATGTTTTCTATACTTTCTTTATCAATTTTGTTTAGATGAGGAAGTTTTAAAAGACAATTTAATCCTGTATATTTTATAATATAATCTTCTGTAAGTTTATCACCTGAATTATTGAATACAATTCCTTTTATGTTGATTCCTTTATTTTGTATTGCTTCGACAGTTAGCAAAGTGTGATTAATACTTCCGAGGTAATTACGTGAGACAAGTATTACTTCAGCATCAAATTTTTTAATTAAGTCTATCATTAACTCATTGTTGTTTAAGGGAACCATAACTCCTCCAGCCCCTTCAATTATCAGAATATTGTCGGTTTCCGGAATTATAATTTCTTCAGTATTTATAGCTTTCCCTTCGAGATATGCGGCGGCATGTGGTGATAAGGGATTTTTAAAATGATAAGCTTCTTTATGAAATTGTGTTAGGTTGTTTTTAATAAGCTTTTTCAAAAAAGGCGTGTCTGAGTCATTAAAGCTACCTGTTTGTATGGGTTTCCAGTAATCTGCATGAAGAGCTTCTGTGATAATTGCTGAAACAATTGTTTTACCTACGTCTGTTCCTATTCCTGTAACAAAGTATTTTTTCATAACAGCAGAAAAAAGAAAGACCTCAAAGTTTTTTAATTCTTTGAGGTCTGGTTATTTTATTATTTTTTTATGAATTTAAAATTTCTACCAAGATATTTGGCGCTTGTTCCGAGAGCTTCTTCAATCCTCATAAGCTGATTATATTTAGCAATCCTTTCAGAACGACATGCTGAGCCTGTTTTGATTAATCCTGTATTAAGAGCAACAGCAAGATCTGCAATAGTAGTGTCTTCAGTTTCTCCTGACCGATGGCTAATAACAGTTGTATAAGAATTTCTTTGTGCAAGACTTACTGCATTGATAGTTTCAGTAAGACTGCCTATCTGATTTACTTTTACGAGAATTGAGTTAGCAATACCTTTATCAATACCGGTTTGTAAACGTTCAACGTTAGTTACAAACAAATCATCACCTACGATCTGGATTTTTTCGCCTAATTCATCTGTCATTAATTTCCATCCGTCCCAATCATCTTCAGCAACTCCATCTTCAATAGAAATTATAGGATATTTCTTTATCATATCTTTATAAAGACCAACCAATTCTTTGGATGTCAGTTTTTCTCCGGAAGATTTTTTAAAATGATATTTCTTTTCTTCTTCAATGTAGAATTCTGAAGAGGCTACGTCAAGAGCGAGGTAGATATCTTCACCCGGTTTATAACCTGCTTTTTCAATAGCTTCAATAATAACTGCAATGCCTTCTTCATTAGAGCCTACATTTGGTGCAAATCCACCTTCATCACCAACGTTTGTAGAATATCCTCTTTTCTTAAGTACAGATTTTAAATTATGAAATACTTCAGCACCCATTCTTATAGCATCAGTGAATGTTTCAGCACCTACAGGCATGATCATGTATTCCTGGAAATCTACCTTATTATCTGCGTGAGAACCACCGTTTAAAATATTCATCATTGGAATAGGGAGCATATTAGCATTTACTCCGCCGATATATCTGTATAAAGGTTGATTTGTTTCCTGAGCTGCTGCATTTGCTGCTGCAAGTGATACGCCGAGAATGGCATTAGCACCTAATTTGCTTTTGTTGGGAGTGCCGTCAAGGTCAATCATTATTTTATCTAAAACAGCCTGTTCTGTTACATATAAACCTTTCAATTCTTCATTGATTATATTGTTTACATTTTGAACAGCTTTTAATACACCTTTACCAAGATATATTCCTTTGTCGTCATCTCTCAGTTCAACTGCTTCATGTACACCGGTAGATGCGCCAGATGGTACGGCTGCTCTTCCAAGAATTCCGTTTTCAGTAATTAAATCTACTTCAATTGTTGGATTCCCTCTGGAATCAAGAATTTGACGGGCATGTATATTTAAGATTGTACTCATATGAAAAGTATTAAGTTTTAAATTTAATTGTTTATAAAAAGCAAACTTACGTATTTTTTTTTACATGTGAGCTGATTATATGATAAAAAAAAATACCCACGGAAATCTATTTTGTTTCCGTGGGTATTGAAATATTTATTGTTAAATTTAGTTCTTTATGAGATTTTTGATGGTTTTGTTATCTCCGTTCGATAAAATTGCATTGTATATACCTACAGGTAAATTTTGTATATCAATTTGTGAATTATATATACCGGCATCAGATTTAATTGCTTTTTCAAATACTTTTTCTCCAAGAACATTATAGATACATAATGATGCTGAAATTGGCTTATTACCATTATTAATATCTATTTTGTAGATACCATTAGATGGGTTGGGGCATACATTAAAACTGAATGGAATTGTAGAGTTTTCTGTATATTCTTCTCCATTGGGAACATCATTAAGGCTCTTACAGTTATTAACAAATACAATTACAGTATCAATTTTTGCACATCCTGTAGTGTAGGAAGTACCCGTAACAGTGTAAGTAGTTGTGTTTACCGGATTAACAGAGATTGAAGTATTTCTTGAATTTGTACTCCATTGATAGCTATCACCACCTGAGACAGTTAATGTTGCAATTGTACCCATACAGATAGTCTGGTCAGCTCCTGCATTTATTACAGGTTGTGCAATTAATGTGATTTTTACACTGGCGACGGCATTACATCCTGTTATTGAATTTGCTGTAACTGTATATGTGCTTGTTACAACAGGTGTTACTGTTATACTTGAAGTGCTTTGTCCGCTATTCCATGTATAAGAGTTAGCACTTGATGAAGTTGTATTTATTGTAACAGAACTACCTTTACATATAGTCTTGTCAGATCCTGCATTAATTGTTGGCGCAGATGTAACTCTGACAACAGCAACATCTGTTCCGGAACATCCGGTCATTGATATTGTTACTGTATACAATTTTAATACTGTAGGAGAAACGGTTATACTTGCTGTTGATGCTCCTGTGTTCCAGCTATAAGTTGAGCCTCCTGTTGCAGTAAGTGTTGTAGAAGCTCCTTTACATATAATTTTATCAGGACCTGCATCAGGTGTAAAAGTTTCTACTGTTACAACAATCTGTTTAACTACACTTGAGAATACTGATGTTCTAACAGTTACTTTATATGTTGTAGTTGTTGTAGGAGAAACTGTAATACTTGTTAATCTTGAACCAGTACTCCATTGATAATAGCTTCCTCCGCTTGCTGTTAGCGTAGTAGATTTTCCTAAGCATATTGTATCATTATTAGAAACAATAACCGGTGGAAGTGAGTTGACTGTTACAATTACAGTATCCATATTGCTACAACCTGTAGCACTGCTTACAGATACAAAATATGTTGTTGTAACTGTAGGACTTACAGTAATAGATTGAGTACTTTCGTTGGTACTCCATGAATAAGCTGTACC
>JAUZOY010000211.1 GCA_030706235.1 Bacteroidota bacterium
AATTTTCAGGTGTTTGCCCCCTATCCCCGGCCATTAAAACTGTCATAATATTTTAGGATAATGCAAAACTTTATATTGAATATTAACTGTTTGACCCCTATCCCCAACCCTTCCCCCAACTGTTCTTTCCCGAATGGTCATTCTTTCCCGAATGGTCACCCCCTTTCCCCAGTTGGGGAAAGGGCCGGGGATAGGGGTCAAGTCATTGATTTTCAATATAATGTTTAATATAACTCTATAATATCTTGTCATCTGATGAAAAGCCGGGGATAGGGGTCAAACACCTGAAAATTAGCAATTCCCTCTGATTTTCACCACAATCTCCCTTATCTTCTCAACAACTACCTTCAAGTCATTCAATATCTCATCATTTGTAAATCTGATTACTTGTATACCCAATTCATTCAATTCAAAAGTCCTGTTATCATCATATTCTTTCTGCTCTTCAATCTCATGATAACCTCCATCAATCTCTATAACAAGGTTTAATTCCTTACAATAAAAATCAGCAACAAATTGTTTAATCGGATGTTGTCTTCTGAATCTTGCACCTTCAATTCTCTTATTCCTGATTTCTCCCCAGAGAACTTTTTCAGCAATAGTAGAATCATGTCTCAAATCCTTCGCTTTTTTCAATAAATCAATACCTGCACCATAATAGAAAGGTAGATCAGTAATTCTTACAATATCTGTTTCTTTATTATCCATTCTTTTTAAAGCACAAACTTTATTTATTCTCAAAGGTAAATAAATTTTATATCCTAACTTTAAGTTTTCTTTCACTCCCCTCACAATCTAACCCATCCCACAAAAAAATTGGTGGTGGTTATTCTCTTTCTACAAACAGGTCACTTCTCTGTAGTGATTACTTCAACTCTCTCATTATCCGAATGGTCACCCACTTCCCCCAACTGTTCTTTCTCGTGTGGTCTCTCCCTTCCCCCAATTGGGGGAAGGGTTAGGGATAGGGGTAAAACTTTCGTCAATAAATCATCACACCACCAAATTCAGCATTCAGCATTTCATCACTTCATTCATCTTCAGCCTGCTAATCAACTCATCAATCCTCACCCACTCATACTTAACAACCGGCAAATGATGCTGCTTTTCATACCTGACCTTAACATTTCTTTCAATTCCGGATGATTTTGTTTTCAGCGTCATACATCCGGCTTTAGGTATCACTTCAAAACAATCACCAATTTTATACCAGAAAGTTACACCAACAACTGCAAAGAAATTCATCCCTCTTAATTCAGCGGCTTTATCACCAAGAGCAGCCTCCAACCTAATTTCAGGCACTCTCATCTGGCTCACACTGAAATACTCAGAATGTACAACTTCCATTGGCATCATATCTGCATTATAAATTGGAGAATAACAACGCCCTTCTTCTTTATACTCATAATCTGGAAACTGGAACACCGACAGTGTTACCCTGAAATGTGTCGCCCCTTTTGGTTTTTTGATATGCTGATCTGCCTTGAATGCAGGCATAAAAAATAATGTAGACAAATTATCTTCATCCATATCAATAGAATAAGGAGCAGAAAATACATTCTTTTGTTCCGATTCAGCAAAAGTAGTTCCCGATAGCAGCAGATTATTCAGCATATCTTTGTTTTGGGAAAGCCTGATAGCACGCTTACCCCTCTCGCCATCCGATCCCAGTGATATCCTTTTAAAAACAGATAACAGCTTGGGCGACAGACATGCAAAATCAAATGCCGATGACTGTACATACTTCAAAACCCTTTTGAATTTAGCCGAAGCTTTAGAGCAACCACCAAATTCAGTACAGTTCTGCAGAGTAGTTTTCGATTTAGGATTCCTGTAAATTTTGTCCTTATCCAGCGTAGACCTCAACCTCACCAGGTTCTTCCCGTATCTTGTATAAAAAGTGACCCCTCCTAAAGATCCGGAATACTTGTTCGGGCCATAATACCTTGCCATAATATACTGTTTTATAGGTTAAACAATAAACAAACAAACTATCACCCCATAAAGCCAAACATCATTCAAAAATTTCTACATATTATACGTACTAAATATCCTAAAGTTTCAAAAAAACACATAAAATTCTCTTCAACTAAAAAATAAAAGCTCCTCAATTAATCTGTGAAAACACCTTATATTTCCTCGACTAACCCTTGCAATCCTTCTGCAAAAGCCCCTTAACTCCGACTTAATTATGTAATAATTTCAAACCATCTAAGTTCCTGAAATATATATTACAATACATTACTATTAAACTAATTTTTCATCAGTTCAAGGACTTCCCATTCTTTTTGCTCAATTACTTTTGGTTCTTTTTTATTTTTATTCTTTTTTAAAAACGATCAAGAATAACATAAAGAACCGGAACAATAATAAAGGACAAAAACATAGAGCTGGACAAACCACCAATCAGAACCCAACTCAGCCGTCCTACTCTTCCTGCTTATCTCTATCACCATCTCACCCATAAATCGTGCAATTCCCGGCGTAGTAAAAAACTGCTCCGGAATTGTAAATTTTAATTTGTAAGCTCACTGCCTAAATCTTTTATTCTTACCAAAGGATATGTTTTCATATACAAATGTGTTACAACTTCACATTCTATCATTCTAATATTTGTTTCAATATCTGTAAGCAAAATATAGTTTGTAGCAGCATTGTGATAGAAGAAATTTATTTCATTACCTTCTTCATCTTTATTAGAATTATCTATCAGTAAATCTATCTTGCTTTTAAGATTATCATCAGCATATTCATTTATAAAATTTTTATAATTAGATAGCTTTGATTTCAATTCATTTGAATTTTGAGCAATTGTATCTTTATTCTTATTACATTTTCCTGAACATAAATAGAAATTAGCTGGAATGGAATCAATTTTAACTTTTATATTACTATTGAATGTCAAATTCTTAAGTCCAATAAGATAATTTTCTATTTCTTCGCTCATCGTTTTTATTTTCATTGCTTTATCATAATTTGGCTTTACTGCATCAACATCTCTTTTCAGCAATACATCAAATGCATTATAAATATTAACATTTTTTGATTTATAATAATCATTAAGAATCCTGCTGTTCTTGTCAATAGAATTAAATTCCTTTAATATTGTCCTTGGCAATGAAGTTTTATATCCATAGAAAACTAAAAGCAGAACAATCAATGACCCGGATAATGAAAGAAATTCAATTTTATTATTATTATTTTCAGCTTTATTGAAAGCTCCCAATAGTACAACTAGTGTTGTAGCTACCATTGAAACCAATAGTCCATAAAACATGAGATGCCATGTGCCTGGCCAGTTCTGGACTTTAAAAAGAAATCCTATGGATAATATAAACAAAATAATAAATGATAGAATCCAGACAATTTTATCAATTATATTGGAGGATGATTTCATTTGCCTGAAAAGTAAAAATGGTAAGAATAAAAGTACAAGAACTATAACAGCAAGAACAAAAGCAATCCCTGCACCAGGCCAATGCTGTGTCTTCATTATTATTCCTGCTACAGATAAAAGTATTGCAATAATACCAAATGCATTCAATTTCTTCATTTTAAATTCTCCTTTAATGTTTAAATTAATAATTAATATTCAAGTTAATTGTTGGTCATTATACAAAAGTATCGATTTCTAATAAGCTATTTAGTTTATTTTACAAAAATATGTAATTATTTTAATTTATCACTTATAAACATAATCACTATCGACCGACTAATTAGGAATTTTCTCAATTTCGATTTAGAAACGCCAATAATCCATCAAGTTAATATTTGAACATTTAAGATTTTTAAAACTCACCTCCCCTTTTTCAGAATAAAGAAATTTGTGGGTTAGGATTTTTGTTCCTTAATTTGTGTTTTTTCTTTTATGTTCTTCTGCAGTTTTCAATGGCCCAAAATACATCAAGATGGCTGATTAAATGCATTCGTACCAAAGCTGCGACGGTTGAAAAAGCTTTGGAAAGCCATATCTATTTCGACCGGCTTCAGCCAGTGGCTATCAATTCAATAATAAAGAAAAAATTGATGGATCTTTTTAGAAATTCTCGTTATCGAATCTGTCCGAATTCTTGTGTTTTTTAGACTCAAATTCCTTACAATTGAGCTCTACATTAGGTTCGTGAGAAAGTGACTCAAATTCGCCCTGACTTACTTTCAGCGATTTATCCTTATAAACTTTTTTCATGTAATATGCCCATATTGGTAAAGCTGTATTGGCGCCCTGACCATAGAATGTATTTTTAAAATGAACGCTTCGGTCTTCAGCACCAACCCATACCCCCGTTGATAGAGTTGGAGTCAGGCCTATAAACCATCCGTCAGAATTATTTTGAGTAGTACCTGTTTTGCCTGCTACAGGATTATTTATATTATACATAAATCTGAGTCTGGCACCGGTTCCGCTTTCAACAACCCCACGCATCAGATGAATCATCAGAAAAGCAGTTTCTTCACTCATTGCTTCTACTCTTTTAGGGATAAAGGTTTCCAGCACTCTTCGGTTTTTATCTTCAATCCTTGTGATCATTATCGGTTCTATCCATTGTCCTTTATTAACAAAAGTATTGTATGCTCCTGTTAATTCATATAGAGTCAGTTCGGGTGTACCCAGACATATTGAATAAACCGGTTCAATAGGACTTGTTACCCCCATTTTCTGTGCCAGTTTTACGACTGCAAGCGGAGAATATCTCTTCATCAGATATGCAGATACATAATTTACAGAATTTGCCAATGCCCATTTTAATGTAACCATTTCACCTTCTCTGTCTTTTTCAGAATTTCTTGGCGTCCATTTTTGCCCTCCATACAGATCAAAACTAACTGGAGTATTTGGAACTTTGCTGCATGGAGAGAACTCTCCTTCCTGCATTGCAAGTGCATAAACAAATGGTTTGAAAGTAGAACCAACCTGTCGTTTCGATTTAACTACATGATCATATTTAAAATACCTGTAATCTATACCGCCTACATATGCTCTCACATAACCGGTTTGAGATTCAATCGATATCAGTCCTGCCAGAAGATAATACTTGTAATATCTTATTGAGTCCATTGGAGTCATGACAGTATCTCTGTCTCCATGCCATGTGAAAACTTTCATTCTGACAGGAGTATTAAATATCTGAATTATCTCTTCTTCAGTTGCGTTGTTTTTCTTAAGATTGATATATCTTTCCGACCTCTTCTTTGCACTCTCCATTATATTCTTTATTATCTCCGGAACGCTCCCTCTTTCTTCATTATGTTTTTTATAATAATCCTTATCCTTGATTACATTGTCATCATCATTATTAAACTGTATATCGAATGGAGCATTTTTTATTCCTTTCCATTGTTTAAAAAACTCAGGCTGAATGTCTTTGGATAAATGTTCCTTAACTGCTTCTTCTGCATATCGCTGCATCCTGGAATTTATTGTTGTATAAATTTTCAGTCCATCCTTATAGAGATTATAATTAGATCCGTCTTCTTTCTTATGTTTAGAACACCAGTCATCCATATATTCACGAAGATATTGTCTGAAATATGTTGCAAGGCCTACATTCTGATCCTGAACTCTGTATTTCTTTCGGTCGAAAGGAATTTTTGAGTATTTCTCATACTCTTCCTCTGTTAAATAATTATACTTTTTCATTTGATAAAGAACTACTTCCCTCCTTTTCATAGCCCTTTCCGGGTGTCGCACAGGACTATAAT
>JAUZOY010000212.1 GCA_030706235.1 Bacteroidota bacterium
TCCATATTAAAGCCATATAGGAGTAATCTCGGATATATAAGAGTCAAATAAATAATCAGATTGAAAACATTATTTTAAAGAATGCAGAAAAAAATTAGTAATATTATTTTTGATTTTGGAGGGGTAATTCTCGATATTAATCCCGGTTTGACAGAACAGGCATTTCATAATCTTGGCCTGCCAAATTTTAATGAATTATATACTTTAGCCAATCAGGTTGATCTGTTTGATTATCTTGAAAAAGGGCTTATAAGTCCGAATCATTTTTACAGTGAGATCCGTAAAATTTCAGGATTGGATATTTCTGATAAGCAAATTATGGATGCATGGAATTCTATGTTGCTGGATATTCCGCCTGAAAGGGTTGAATTGCTTCTTAATCTGAAAAGCAGATACAGAACGTTTCTATTGAGTAATACCAATCAGATACACTATGAATATTATTCTGATAATTTTCAGAAGGTTTATGGATATTGTGGACTTTCTGACCTGTTCGAAAAGGATTACTACTCATTTATGATCAATATGAGAAAACCTGATGTTGAAATATTTGAGTATGTGTTAAATGACATGAATCTTAAACCTGAGGAAACAATATTTATAGATGATGCACCTGTGAATATTGAGGCAGCAATTAAAACAGGAATTGATGCAAGACTTTTACCTAAGGGAACAAGTTTGAATGAGTTTATCAGATTCCTTATTTGAAAAGTATTAAGAAACTGTTTTGAATTATAAAAAAAGAATTAGATACAGATTGAAAATTAAGCCCTCACCCCCAACCCCTCTCCCGCAGGTAGAGGGGAGTGACTCATCCTCACCCCCAACCGCTCTCCCGAAGGTAGAGGGGAGTGCAAACAGTGTAAATACTAAATAAATTGTGAGATTGAAAAACATAGTATATATAGTCTTTTTAGTCTGCCTGTTTATAATTATTTCATGTAAAAAAGAAGAGCAAGCGGCAGGATGGGATGTGAATGTACTGTGTCCTGTTATTAAAACGTCTTTATCAATAAATAATATAGTTCCTGATAGTCTTTTAAAGAAAAATCCTGATAATACTCTGACTCTTACCTATCAGAATAAAGTTTACAGTTCCGGTTATGATAATATTTATAATCTGGGAGATACGAGTTTTATAACATCACTGAAGCTTGATAGCATAACTCTTGGCAATCACAGTATAGTTAAGAGCACGAGCCTTGGAAATATATTGAATACTTCGGGATATTCTTTTATTTCTGCTTTAAATGGCGGATATATTATAATTCCAGCTATCGGACCACTCAAACCAAATTCTTTTGAAATTGATATTAATGATTATTTCAAAAATGCTACATTTATCAGCGGATGGCTGGATATACAGATAGAAAACGGCTTGCCGATAGATATTCAGAATGTAACATTTCAGCTGAAAAATCATACTAAAGGAGATGTTGTTGCAAGTCAGACTTTTGCCGGTATACCTGCACATAGTAAGGTAATTCAGACGAGCTCTCTGGACGGGAAAACTGTAGAGGGTAAACTTGATGTCACAATAAGCGGAATAAGCAGTCCCGGTAGTTCAGGCCTTGTACTTCTTGATACAAGCAATGCAATTAAAACAACAGTTACTGTAAGAAGTCTTAATCCATTGATAGCTACCGCGGTATTTCCTGCTCAAAATCTTATTAATAAATCAAAGGATATAACCCTCAATGTTACACAGGCATTGTTTAATGAGATAACTATATTAAAGGGAACAGTTGAAATTGAGGCATATAATACAATTCAGGATACTATTAAATTCTGGTATGATATTCCGGGAGCAAAAAAGAGTGGTATTCCGTTTACTGCATATTCTGTTCTTCCTCCTGCACCTAAAGGCGGAGTTTCTTCAATCAGAAAAAGTTATGATTTCAAAGGATATGATCTTAACATGAATGGTAGTGACGGAAAGAGTTATAATACATTTCTCAACAGTGCAAGAGCAAGGATAGATTCAACCGGAAAAATAGTCACTATTTCCAGAAATGACAGTATTTATTTGAAGATAAGTCTGAAAGGAATAGTACCTGAATATGCAAAGGGCTATCTTGGCAGCAAGAATTATCCTCAAACAGGTACAACAGCTTTAACCTTGTTTAGTAAAATAACAAGCGGTAAAATTGATTTTAAAGATCTTTCTGTGAGCTTATCCTGTATAAATTATGTCGGTGCTGATGCTACAATCAAAATAAATAAATTGACTGCCTCAAATACTAATTCCAAAAGCAGTATAGATCTGACAGGTGATTTTCTGAATAATACATATAATATCATAAGGGCAAAAGACAACGGATTTAATAATATAACACCTACACTGACAGAAATAAAGCTGAACAATAATAATTCCAATCTCAGGCAATTTTTTGAGAATATGCCTGGAAATATTAGCTATAATATTGATATGATGTTGAATCCCAAGGGTAATGCTTCCGGTGGAAATGACTTTATATATTATAATAAAGGGGTAGATGTTAATCTGAATATTGAAGTTCCGTTGAATCTGATTGCAAATAACCTTACACTTGAAGATACAATAGATTTTGATATGGAGAAAATGACTTCAGGTAAAAGTGTAAGGAAGGGAATGTTCACTCTTATAGCAGATAATGGATTCCCGTTTGAAGCAAGAGTTCAAATATATATGATAGGAAATAATAATCAGTTTCTGGATTCTGTGATAACAAATACCAATATATATAAGGCTCAAACTGATAAAAACGGAATGGTAACAAAACAAAACAGAAGTAAGCTATATCTTCCGTTTGATGAAAACAAAACTACAAAACTATATTCAACTAAAAAGTTTATTATCAAGACTATATTCAATACTTTCGATGATCAGTACGTGAAAATTTACAGCAATTATAGAATTGATTTTAAGCTTACGGCAGATTTTGAATACAGATATATAAAATAAGAAATTGGTCTGGATTTTAAACTTTTGGGTATAAGCTATACCAAAGCTTATTGCTTGATAAATAAGTTTTTACGCCCCTCTCCTTTGGGAGAGGGGTTGGGGGTGAGGGCATAAATTTTTACATAATATTCATGATACTATATTTTTTATTATAATATTCTTATTTTTTAGAAAAATGTATACCTTTGCCGCGGTTTTAAATTTTAGATATAAAATGGACGACTTACCTGAGAGTATATTATTAATCAACTTTGAAGCAGAAGAAATCCTCTGATTAATAATTGGCGTAATTTCTTTTGTTTCCGAAAATAAAGGATGAACGCCTATGGTTCAATTAAAGTACAGCAGAAAATCTATTTTCAAGAGAATATTGTTTTTCCTGGCAATATTAGGCCCGGGAATAATTACAGGCAGTGTTGACAATGATGCCGGAGGAATAACAACGTATTCTGTTGCAGGTGCTTTGTATGGATATAAGTTGATCTGGACATTAATTCCATCGTTTATTGTTTTACTTGTTATTCAGGAAATGAATGCAAGAATGGGTATAGTAACAGGTAAAGGGTTGGCTGATCTGATACGTGAAAATGCAGGAGTAAAAGTTACATTTCTAATTTTTATAGGACTTCTGATTGCCGATATAGGAAATACAACAACTGAATTTGCAGGGATAGCGGGAAGTATGGAGGTCTTTGGTGTAAGCAAATATTTGTCGGTTCCGGTTGTCGGGATAATTATCTGGTTTCTGGTTGTGAAGGGAAACTATAAAATTGCTGAAAGAATATTTCTGATATTCAGTGTTTCTCTTTTAGTATATGTTATATCTGCTTTAATAGGAAAACCGCATTGGCAGGAAATAGGCAGGTCAATTGCAAGACCTCATATGGAATTTAATTCTAATTACATAGCTATTGTTATTGGTATTGTTGGTACAACAATAGCGCCATGGATGCAATTTTATATGCAATCATCTGTGATCGAAAAGGGGTTGAAGATGAAGAATTATAAATACACTCTTCTTGATATTGTTGTCGGTTGTGTTGCTACAGTAGTGGTTGCATTCTTTATTATTGTTGCATGTGCTTCGACTTTGCATGAAAACGGGATACAGATAAATGAAGCAAAAGATGCGGCATTGGCATTGCAGCCTCTGGCCGGTCATTTAGCATCTGCGGTTTTTTCTTTCGGACTATTCATCGCTTCAATATTTTCTGCAACAATTCTTCCTTTGGCAACTGCATTTTATGTATGTGAAGCATTTGGTTTTGAAGCCGGCATAGATAAGAAATGGGATGAGGCTAAAGAGTTTTATACACTATATACATCAATAATAATTCTTTCAGCTCTTATTATACTTATACCAAATGCTCCATTGATTGGGATTTCAATATGGTCACAGGTTATTAACGGAATATTATTGCCGGTAGTTTTAATTTGTATGATACTGCTTGTTAATAATAAAAGTATTATGGGAAAATATGTTAATAATCCTATAAATAATATTATAGGCTGGATTGCAATAGTAACTCTTATTTTTCTGTCGGGTTTATTGTTGATTATGCCATTATTGAAGTATTTGTAATTAATTACATTTGCTTTATGTTCTGATTTCCAATTATTAATATAATTAATATTAATGTAATAGTTTTTCTTTTTCTTAATCATTAGAAAAAAATATGTAGATTTGTAAAGAATTAATAAATGATATAATTATATGATTAAGAAAATAATAAATGGTGTAATCCTATCCCTCTTTGCTTTTAGTGTTTTGAATTGCGGAAACAAACAGAATCAGAAAACAAGTCAAAATGATTCAATAGTCAAATACGATTCAGTTATGAAAGAAAAACTAAATCAATTTGCTATATTTAAGTTAACAACAGATTTCTCGAAATTGACCCGGAAAGAGAAACAAATGTTACCAATTTTAATAGATGTAGCAAAAATTATGGATGAAATATTCTGGGAAGAAACGCTTGGAGATAAAGAAGAATTTCTTAAAACAATAAAAGATGATTATGCAAGGAAATTTGCATTAATCAATTATGGTCCATGGGAAAGACTTAACGGAGATAAACCATTCATCCCTTCTTATGGAGAAAAACCGGCAGGTGCAAATTTTTATCCAAAAGACATGAAGAAGGAAGAGTTTCAAAAGCTTGACAGTATAGAAAGAAAAAATCCTTATTCTGTAATAAGAAGAAAAAAAGATGGTACACTGGAATCTCTTGCATATCATATAGTATTTCATGATAAAATTAAAAGAGCAGCGTACTTACTTAAAAAAGCAGCAGAATTTGCAGAAGATAAAGGGTTGAAAAATTATCTGAACATGAGAGCAGATGCACTTATGGATGATAAATATCAAAAAAGCGATTTTGCATGGATGGATATGAAGGACAATACAATTGATTTTGTAGTAGGACCTATTGAGAATTATGAAGATAAGTTATTTGGAGTTAAAACTGCTCATGAAGCATTTGTACTTGTAAAAGATAAAGAATGGACAAAAAAACTTACAAAGTTTATATCAATACTTCCGGAATTGCAGAAAGGATTGCCTGTTGACCAGAAATACAAAAATGAAGTACCTGCATCAGGGAGTGATCTTGGGGTTTATGATGTTCTTTATTATGCAGGAGATTGTAATGCGGCAAGCAAAACAATTGCCATAAATCTTCCAAATGATGAAGAAGTTCAGCTTAAAAAAGGAGCTAGACGTATTCAGTTAAAAA
>JAUZOY010000213.1 GCA_030706235.1 Bacteroidota bacterium
GGTTTATTATTAACAACAGAATGCGTTATCTCTGATAAAAAAGAAGAAAACCCTCCAATGATGCCAAACCCGGGAATGGGCGGAATGGGCGGAATGGGCGGAATGATGTAAAATCATAATTCTCACCACATAAAAAAAGACTGTCAAATTAATGGCAGTCTTTTTTTTATATCAAATTTCTTTATTCGATTAATATCATCTTCTTAATATAGGTCTTATCTGAAGTTTTTAACTGAATGAAGTAGATTCCCTTAGATAATTTTTCAGCATTCCAGACAGTGCTATGTAACCCTTCAGATTGCTTTGAATTAATAATTGTTAAAATTTTATTACCTATTATATTATAAACAGAAAGCTCTGCATTATCACTTTTATTAAGCTGATAAACTATTGTTGCAGTATTACTAAATGGATTTGGGTAACATAAAAGAGAACTATTATTATCTTCATCGAAAGATTGCTGTATTCCCTGAGGATCAGAAATAATTACTCTTTTACAATATTGATCTGATTGATTTGTAACAGGATCTATTACAGTCAGACAAACATTGTAATTACCGGTTGCATTATAAACATGATTAGGATTTATCGTTGTTGAGTCAACTGTCTGATCTCCGAAATTCCATTCGAATCTTGCAGGATCTCCAAACGCAGAACCCTTATATTCAACAGGATAACTCTTTGCTTTAAATTTATCATTTTGTATATAATTGCCAAACATACATTTTATTCCTGTTATTGTCGTATCAATGTTAATCAGGTCAACCTTATCACTAATACAACCGGAGGTATCTTTTACTCTCAAGTGTATCAGATATAAACCAACTTTGGAATATAAATGATTTACATTTTGTAAACTTGAAGAATATGTATCTCCAAACTCCCATTTCCATTGTGAAATATTTCCAAATGAATTATCAGTAAGAGTTACTTTTTTATTCTTAACATCAACATTTTTTATAAAATCAGCTTTACAAATTCCTTCACCTCCACCTATTTCAATTGTTTTACACCTTGTATTATAACAACTACCATCAGCAGTCCAAACAGAAAGACAAACATCATAATATCCGGCTGTTGTAAACTTATGTTCAGGACTTGAAAAATTTGAGTATTTATTATCTCCAAAATTCCAGTATGACATAGCTAAATTATTTCCCATCGAAGTATTATTAAATGATACCTTATAAGTAGCAATATCCGTATAATATTCAAAAGATGCTTCGCAATCATTATCTCCTGTACCTATGGTAATAGTTTTACTATCAATATCAGAACAAACGTCATTTTTCATTTCCAATTTAACATTATATATTCCGTTTTTTAATTTATACGAAGGATTTTGAAGAGATGATGTTCCGCCATCTCCAAATTGCCAATACCATGATGTTGGATTACCAATAGAAGAATCTGCAAAATTTATCGTATTCCCGGCTATTGAATAATAAATTTTCGCTTTGCAAATATTTCCATTTCCGACTTTGACGGGTTTTATTACAGAATTTACACACCCTGTATTATTATCAACCACATTTAAAGAAACATCAAAATATTTAGATTTCTTAAACACATGATAAGATGAAACTTTATTATCATTATATCCATCACCAAAATTCCAATTATACTTTAAATTATTTGATTGATTAATTGATGAAAAACTAATTCCTAAACCAGTTGAATCCGCACTATAAGAAAAGTCTGCAGTAGGAGCAGAATTTACGATAATTGTAAATGTAGTATCATATAATCTGTCACAACCTGTTGTAAGATCTGTGGCAAGCAGCTTAAATGAAGTAGTTTTATTAAGTCTTCCCGTATTAAAAAATAAAATACCGCCATCACCGGTTTGAACCGGACCTACAGGAGATAAATCAGCAGCATTTTCTAACTGATAACTGATATTAGCCTGCGAAGGATAAAGAGTTATATTTGTATAGGCATTCTGGCAGATAGTATCATTCTGGCAGGATATTTTTATGTAATTTCCTAAATTATATAATATTTTTATTTCCTTATCCGAAAGCACTCTGTTATATAATTTTAAGTCATCAATATTTCCGTTAAAAGCACGATTAGATCCATTATATCCAAGTATAATTGGCTTTTGATTAATAGCAATCGGAGTATTTATTAATTTAGACCCCACCAAAACGCCATCAATATACAAAGAGACATTAGAATTATTTATAGTAGTAGTAATATAATGCCATTCCTGCGGATATATAATAGATTTGCTGTAAAGATAATAAAGTGTATCATTTTGACCTGCTGCGATAAAGTAAATCTTAAATGGAGGTTTACTCCCATATATCCATAAACCGAAAGGCAAATCTTTGCAAATGCAGTTATCCTTAAAAAGTAATGTCTGGAAATAAAGTCCATCAGGATTCATTACACTATCATTTTTTTTCATCCAGAACGAAATTGTCAATTCTTTAGAATTATATAAATCATTATGAGGTATTATAATACTATTATCAATACCATTGAAATAATATGATCCGTTTTTATTGCCGAATCTGTCTAAATCAGGAGTTGCATTATTTACAGTAATGTTATTTACATTTCCTGTCAGGTCAACAGCAGTACCATCGAATGGGAAATCGCCGATTACATTTTCATCGGTAGTACCTTTATCTAATAGAGTACCTAAATTTAATGGGAGATTATTTATAATGATTATTGCCGGTGTTTTTTTACTTAAATAACCCGCAGAATCAATAGCCGCAAATATTGTATCTGTTTTACTATATGTATCTGTGGTAAAAGAAGTTCCACTTGAGACAGAAACAGTATCATTAATATTCAGGAACCACTTTATTATCTTACCCGAACCAGGTTCTGATAAATTGAAAGTAACAGGACCGGAACCACATCTTGAAATGGCAGAAATATTCGGAGGAGTTACATTAATATTTTGAGCATAACAAATATTTAAAGAAGAAATAAAAACAATCAATAAAAAAAAGAATTTTATCTTTTTTAAAAAGTCTGTTTCTCTTATTTGTATATTTGAATGATTTTGACAGATAACGTTACCATATATTTTTTTCATATTTAGAAAGTATTAAATTCCTTATAAAATTGTTTTAGTTAATGTTTATAAATTGCAAATTTAAGCATTAATTTCAATTATCATATTACATTTATAAGACAATTTTTTATCAATAAGGTTGCTTATAATTTCATTAATCTTCTCGCCTAAAAGAAGAAAGAGGGGATGGGCAGTGTTTACTCTAATGTTTTTCCGATTTTATCACATATTTCAATGTTAATAAATTCATTGGATTATTTTTAAGATTTCAGATATTTTTAGATGTAAACCTAAGTACCTGATCATAATAAAGAAAAACTACCGGAGCTTCATCAACAATTATTTTATCCATTTGTCTGTATAAACAATATCTTAATGAATCATTTAACTCTCTTTGAGCCTGTTCATATAATTTATCATATTGAGGGTTTGAAAAATGTGTGTAATTCGGTCCTTTCGGAGAGAAATTTTTGGAATAAAACAATAATAGATAATTCTCTGCATCAGGATAATCCGCAATCCATGATCCTCTGAAGAAGTTAATTTTAGACATTGCAATCATTTCTCTTAAAGTTGCAGCCTGATTAACTTCAATTTTAATATTAAACCCTTCTTCTGTGAGTTTATGTTGTATATATTCACAAATATCAAGATATGAGCTTGTAGTACATATGGTTATCGGAGGCAATCCTTTACCTTCAGGATACCCTGCCGACCTTAGTAATTCTTTTGTTTTTGCAGGATTATATTCATATCCATTTACAATCTCTGATGAAAATGATGGCAACCCTTTAGGAACAAAACCTGAATTTGCAGCAGTGCCAATATTATTTCTTAAATATCTCATCATTTTTTCTCTGTCAAATCCATAGTTGATAGCCTGCCTTATCTGTTTTAATTTCAATGGTGAATGTTGAACTAAAGGAAGTTTTTCATCAACAAGAATACCTAAATATTCAGTATTAAGATATGGAATTGACTGAAAATTGAAACGATCTTTATATTTAGGATTAAGATCTCCTGTTTTTGTAAGAAGTTCATCTTTATAACTTGCATCAAGGCCTGAAAGAAAATCAAGCTTTCCTTGTACAAAAAGAAGAAATGCAGTCTGTTTATCCACAATAAAAGATATTGTAATCGCATCAAGATAAGGGAGCCTTTTATTATTTTCAGATTCAAAATAATCCGGGTTTTTTACTAGGATCAATTTGTTCCCTTCTTTCCATAATTTAAATTTAAAAGGGCCTGTTCCTACTGGATTTTTCCTAAAGTCCTTACCATAATATTCCACAATTTCACGAGGAACTACCGAACAATATTGCATAGTAAGAAGTCCTAAAAATGGAGGGAATGGTTGTTTCAATTTTATTAAAAAAGTAGAATCATCCAATACTTTAAAATTGAAATCATCTTTATTTTCAGAAGTGTTAAGATTATTAAAAATCCATGCACCGGGAGATGCAATCTTAGGATCAAGTAATCTTCTAAAACTATATAGGAAATCTGAGGCTACTACTCTCCTGCCCTTACCATTTTTAAACAATTTATGGTCTTGAAAAAACACATCATTTCTTAAATGAAAAGTATAAATCCTGCCATCAGGAGAAATATCCCATTTTTTTGCAATACATGGTTTAATATTCAGATTATCATCAAGCTGAAGCAGCCCATTGAATATTTGATTAACTGCCCAGATATTTGCCTGGTCTTTTGAAAAGGCTGGATCCAGTGAAGTTATTCCTGCGGATTCATTATACCTGAAAACTGTTTTAATTTCTGAAGATTCGTGTTCTCTGTTAATGCAGGACGAAAATATTATTACAAAAACAAAAATATAAAAATGAAGTATAAAATATTGATTAAACTCATTTTTTACATCTGACATTTTACATTTTTATTTTAAGCTAAATATTAGTAATCACCTAATGTTTCTTCCAACTGGGCTAATGCTTTGGGCAATTGTTCCTTATTAGGAGCTACACCATGCCAACGATGATCGTTTTCCATAAAATCAACTCCAAAACCCATTATTGTATGCATAAGTATTAAAACAGGTTTTTCTTTATTAGTCATTTGTTTGGCTTTTTTAAAAGTCCTCAGAACATCCTCCATATCATTACCATTCATTTCCAATACCTGCCAACCAAAGGCTTCCCATTTGTCTCTGAGATTTCCTAAAGGTAATACGTCATCAGTATCACCGTCAATTTGTTTATGATTGTAATCTATAGTTGCTATAATATTATCTACTTTCTTTGCAGAAGCAAACATTGCAGCTTCCCAGATCTGTCCTTCCTCTATCTCACCATCACCACATAAACTATAAACAAGAGAACTGTCATTGTTAAGCTTTTTTGTAAGGGCTGCTCCTATTGCAACAGATAAACCCTGACCCAAAGATCCTGATGCTATTCTTACACCTTTCATATCATAACAAAGACTCGGATGTCCCTGTAGTCTTGAATTTAATTTTCTGAAAGTTGAAAGTTCTTTAACATCAAAATAGCCGCTTCTTGCAAGAACACTATACCAAACCGCAGAAAGATGACCATTTGAAAGGAAGAAAAGATCCTCTCCTAAACCATCCATTGAAAAATCTTTATTATGATTTAATATTTCAAAATATAGCGCAACAAAA
>JAUZOY010000214.1 GCA_030706235.1 Bacteroidota bacterium
ACATCAAGATGGCTGATTAAATGCATTCGTACCAAAGCTGCGACGGGTGAATAAGCTTTGGAAGTTTTCGTCATTGCTTTAAGTACCGTAAAAAGTAAGTGAGTGATCAAGGTAATCCAAACTAGTGTTTTAATTTCAGTTTCAGAATAAAAATAGTGCAATTGAAAATTTTATTTAAGCTTTTTTAAATAAAAGCTCAATATCCCGGCGTTTTTTGTAAAGGAATGCAACTTCTTCGTTTGTAATTTCAAAGTTGTTTGAAATAAATTGATAAAAACTTCCCTTTCGCTCTATAGTTACTTTACGTAAGCAAAGTATTTTCTGAATCTTATTTTCTTTGTATTTCATGTGAATATGTTCATCTTTCATTAATCCAGATTCTTTAACGTTCAGTGTTTGTTCAAACGGTACATCTAGTACATCAAAACAGCATTATTTTTAAGTCGGCAAACAAAATTTACTTGCTGTAGTAACTATTGTGCAAAATGTGTAGGTAATGATTATATGCTTTATCAAAAACAATCATGCTATTGGCCGGGCAGACTCAGGTATTTGAGAAAGTTTTTGTCATGCAACTTAGCCTCGATAATTTTTACAAATTTTGCATTAATGAAGCTCCCCGCCGCAAGCAGCGGGGAGCTTCATTAATACTACTTTTTTATTGACAAATATAGGATTATGTTATATCAGCATAGTTATACCATCCAATTAAATTTGCTATAGCTCGACAACAGGTTTGGTTAGTGTTATCAAATGGTATTGAAGTAGCTGAAACAATGTTTAAAAGCCCTTAATGGGATAAACCAAGTAGGATGATAATGGTACGTCAACATATAAAGGAACGACCAAATGCAACAGGTAAGCAATTGCGATTATTTGAAGAGGAAGGAAAAATAATTACACCCCTATGATTTTAAGCTTATTAGTTTTCAGTATCAACATCAGATTTTTAAACAGAAAATGCTGCTGCAGATTGCTGCCATTCAAATTTACCAACACATAATTTATTATCATTGATAAACTTCTCAGAACTATTTGCTATTATACTTGCCAAACTCTCTTCAGGTAATTTAGGTGAACGGGAAACCAGAATATGTGCATGCTCCTTATTAGCATAAATTGCATATAACATACTATCATGTTTGCTGACAATTCCGGTTATATATTTTTCTATTCTTGCCCTGTGATTTTCACTAATCAAAGGCAAATGATGAATAGTATTTAACACCAAATGTGTGTATAAATTATTATATTCTATTATCATATAGATTTAATTATAAAGTTATTAACTGCAAATAAGGTTTAAGAGGAAAGAGGTGTTCATTTTTTCTTACTGAGGTTTTTAATGAAAAATAAGGTTTATTAAAAATAAAATTAAATCACCTACTCACTTTCCGGCTTTTCGGTATACTCCGTATTTCTTTTTAATAGGAGCGTGCTAAAAATAAAATTAATTCGGGTAAAATGTGAAATAGTGAATTGTAAATTGTGAATTATTAGTATCTCTCAATTTTGCCCAAAGTAAATGAAAATCAGTTATCAATATTGATTGCTCAACTGTTTTACCAACCCAAGTTGCAGGCTCGGCAAACATTTCCTGGTCGTGAGCATATAATTCGTTGAAGTCTTTTAATATTATGTATACAGGTCAGGAGTTCTGAAATTATTACTTAATTGACATAATCCATTAACAACCTTATAACCAGTTATTAACCTTAGTAAAAATAATTACACCCCCCATGATTTTAACCTTATTCCAAATTACCAACCTTATTAGTTTTCAGTATCAACATCAGACTTTGTAACAGAAAATAAATAGTATTTAACACAAAATGTGTGTATAAATTATTATATTCTATTATCATATAGATTTAATTATAAGGTTATTAACCACAAATAAGGTTTGAGGGGTCAGGGGCGTTCATTTTTTCTTACTTAGGTTTATATGGATTGAAAGACCTTATTCATATATTCTCAGATCTTCATCCTTCAATAGCATTAGCTGATTTTATCCATAACAACGTAGTTGTTTCATCTTTGTAGATCAATTAATCACACATTATCCATAACAACGTAGTTGTTAAATCTTTTTAGTATGATTAATAAAAACACACTTTTATCATACAATTATTTAATTAAGCCTTAAATAAGGTCAAATACTTATACACAAATGTATGTTTAGCTTATTTTTGCTATTAAGACAAAGCAAATGTAGTCAGGCATTATTTAAAAAGTTTGAGATAAGATATGTTTGACTGGATATTATTAGATAAAACAGCTAACGCTGTTTAAAAACATTTGGGGTTAATTCTTTCTACAATGATTTTACAACTACGTTGTAATTTTTTTGGTCTATAACGAATAGTGTAGGTAGAACAAAAACAACAATAATCCTGAGATTGACAATACTTTTCATTTTCATTAAACATCATTAAAGCCCTTATCAGTTATTGTTACGTCCTTCTATATTAACTCATTATTCTCAGTTTGGTCAGGAATACTGGCTCAGTTTGGTCAGAAATAATCACACAATTTTTAATTCATTAAAAAACTTATAATCAATTATCAACCTCCTATATAACTAAATTTAATGTGTTGAAATTCTGTAATTTCCTGACAGGTTTCAATTAAATTTCTCTCCTCCTGTCAGAAGTTCAATTTATTATCAAAATAGAACTTTACAATGCAAATATACTTTTTTTCTGATAAATTATTAAGTGGCAGGATAAATTTTAATCTCTATTGGTTAAATCCTCACTTGGTTGATGCAAAACATAAACGAATATCTAAGAAACTAAATCCAGTTGTGACATTACATATTGTTCTTTTCTTCAGCAATTTACAAATAAACCAGACAGGAGAAATACCTGTCAGGAGGGTCACAATTCCTTCACAATCTTTACTTCCTTCATCTCCCCGCAGCTCTCAATTCTCAGAATATACATCCCTGCCTTGATGCTGCGATAGTTCAGTACAGTCATTGCCTTAACCATCCTCTCCTCCATCACCAATTTTCCAGATTGTCATAAACTTCTATCAGCACATTAACAAATCATTTTTCTTCATCACCTTCCACTGTCTGTTATCATCATTACATTCAATTCTTATTATATACATTCCATTTGCAAGACTTTACACTTAATTTACCTCTTTTCAAATTGATGTATATTCCATTTTGAAATGAAATTTTTCAATACGATATAATTTATCCAGGAAAAAATATATTCCTAAAATTACAATCATAATAGATATCAGATCATTACGCAGCTATTATAAATAATGGCATAATATTGGCATATTGAAATTTGCAAATATCCTATTAGTTAAAGACAAATCATTTTAGTATATTTGCATATTATCACACTTTTTATTAACATTAAATAACGATATTTATGTCTTTATTAATTACCGCTTCATTAATTCTTATAGGGCTTGGATGTTTTATGCTCTTTTTTAAATCAATTGATTTTTTTGAAACACTTTAAAGAGAAAAAATATGATATTATTATTTATTTTATCTGTAGCTGTATTCTGCTATTTGTTTTATGTATTGCTCAAACCTGAGAAGTTTTAAATATTAAATAATTAATTAATTATGACAGAATATTTTGGAATAATAGCAATGTTCGGAATAGCTTTAGCTATTGGAATTCCATTAGGTAAATACATTGCAAAAGTATATAGTGGAGAAAAGAATTTTATGGATTTTATATCTCCTATCGAAAAATTAATTTTCAGATTATGCGGTATTAATCCTGATAAGGAAATGGACTGGAAACAACATATGGTAGCATTGCTCACAATAAATATGATCTGGTTTTTATATGCAATGTTTATGTTGATGACTCAGAAATATCATTTCTGGAACCCCGATAATAATCCTTCGATGTCTCCTGAGCTTGCTTTTAATACTTCCATAAGTTTTATGACGAATACTAACTGGCAGAATTATTCAGGCGAAGGTTCAGCATCTTACCTTACTCAGATAGCCGTACTAACTTTTTTACAGTTTGTATCTGCAGCTACCGGGATGGCAGCATTAGTTGTCATTTTCAATGCTTTCAGAGATAAGGTAACTGATAAACTCGGAAATTTTTATAACTATTTTGTAAAAAGCATTACCAGAATCCTTCTCCCTATCTCTTTTTTTATTGCTATAATATTCCTGTTCAATGGAATGCCCCAGACATTTAAGGGAAAAGATACTATTAAAACTCTTCATGGAGATATTGTGAAAGTATCAAGAGGGCCGGTTGCATCAATGGTCGCAATTAAACATTTAGGAACAAACGGCGGGGGTTTTTTCGGAGCAAATTCAGCTCATCCTTTTGAAAATCCTAATTATCTGACCAATATGACAGAAATGATTGCTCAATGGATAATACCTATAGCAATGGTTTTTGCATTCGGGTATTATATCAAAAGAAAAAAATTATCACGTATAATTTTTGGAGTGATGACTTTAGGTTTTCTACTACTTGTAATACCAACAATATATTATGAGATGCAGAGAAGTCCTATAATTACAAAAATGGGAATAAATCAGTTATCAGGTAACATGGAAGGGAAAGAAGTTAGATTCGGAACTATAGCATCTGCATTCTGGAGTATAGTTACTACTGTAATTTCTACGGGCTCTGTAAATTCTATGCATGATAGCTTTACTCCAATAGGAGGTATGATGCAGCTTCTTGCTATGATGGTAAATGCATTTTACGGAGGTTGCGGAGTAGGAATGCTAAACTATTTTATATTCCTGATAATTACTGTATTTATTGCCGGACTTATGGTAGGAAGAACGCCTGAATTTCTCGGCAGAAAAATTGAAGCCAAAGAAATGAAAATAGCAGTAATGGTTACTTTGCTTGCATCAGTTGTCGTAAAAGGAGGAACAGCTATTGCAGTCTTTTTATACAACTCAAATCCTGTTTCGCATGCCGTATGGCTGACAAATCCATCTTATCACGGTTTTTCTGAAATGCTTTATGCTTTTACCTCTGAATTTGCAAATAATGGCTCTTCTTTTGCCGGCTTGAATGGGAATACTCGTTTTTGGAATTTTGCCGGTGGACTGGCAATGATTTTAGGACGTTACCTGCCAATTATCGGACCAATAGCTATTGCAGGATCTCTTGCAGGGAAAAAAGTCATCCCGGAATCAGCAGGAACATTAAGGACAGACACACTTACTTTCGGAATAGTAACATTTGCTGTTATTTTTATAACAACTGCTTTGTTGTTTTTCCCGGCACTTTGCCTGGGGCCTTTAGCAGAACATTTTAGTTTAAATTAATTATATTAATGCCCCGATAAGGGTTAAATGAGATGAGACTAATTCTTAGTTATATTTCCACTATAACACCCCTCTCCCAAAGGAGAGGGGTGTTATAGTGGGAATATAACTAAGAATTAGTCTCATCTCATTTAACCCTTATCGGGGCGTTAATATAATTAATTTAAACTAAAATGTTCTGCTAAAGGTCCCAGGCAAAGTGCCGGAAAAAACAACAAAGCTGTTGTTATAAAAATAACAGCAAATGTTACTATTCCGAAAGTAATAGTATCTGTTCTGAGTGTACCGGCAGATTCCGGGATGACTTTTTTCCCTGCAAGAGATCCTGCAATAGCTATTGG
>JAUZOY010000215.1 GCA_030706235.1 Bacteroidota bacterium
CTGATTTGCTCCTGCATTTGCCAAAGGAAGTTGTGAAACTTCTAATCTAATTGTATCAGCAGCGGAACAATTATTGGAAGTTACTGTAACAGAATATGTTGTTGAAAGGGTAGGACAAATGGAAATTGATGCTGAAGTTGTTCCATTTGACCATAAATATGTTCCACCTCCTGTTGCTGATAATGAAGTGCATGCTCCGGCGCATACTGTTTGGTCTGCTCCTGCATTAGCTAAAGGGTTTTGATTTACTGTAACTGAAATATTATCAGTAGCTGTACAGTTATTTGAGGTTACAGTAACTATGAATATTGTATTGGTAGTAGGGCAGACAGAAATTGTAGCTGTAGTTGTTCCATTTGACCATGTATATGTTCCTCCTCCTATTGCTGTTAATGATGTACAAGATCCATTGCATATTGTTTGGTCTGCTCCTGCATTTGCTATTGGGGTTTGATTTACTGTGACAGAAACGCTGGCTGTAGCTGTACAATTACCGGATGTCGTTGTTAATGTGTATGTTGTTGTTGTTGCCGGAGTTACAGAAATAGACGCAGTAGTTAAATTATTACTCCATTTATAAGTATAATTTGTTCCTCCTGATGCTGTAGCAGTCAGGTTTGCCGTTTTTCCTGAACAAATTGTTTGGTTTGTTCCTGCATTTACAGCGAGATTGCATGAAGGCTGATTAACGAAAACTATAACTGAACTAACTTTCTGACATGTATTAAGAGTAACAGTAACATAATATGTTGTAGTTGTTGTTGGTGAAACTGTTATTGACGCCGTATTTGCAGCATTGCTCCATGTATATGTCCCACCACCGGTTGCAGTTAATGTTGCAGAATTTCCGGATATAATAGTTTGATTTGCTCCTGCATTTGCATTTGGTACGGAGTTTACTGTTACTTTAACTGTCGTTGATGCAGTACAATTACCGGAAATAACTGTTACTGTATAAGTAGTATTTGTAGTTGGTGCTACTTTAATAGATTTAGTCGTATCCAATGTACTCCATAAATATGAATAATATGTTCCTCCGGTCGGATTGGCTGTTATTTGAATATTTGTACCTAAACAAACAGTCCAATCTCCACCTGCATTTACTGTTAGATTGCAAGCAGGTTGATTGACTGTAACTTTAACACCATCTGTAGCTGTACAACCTGCAACGTCTGTTGCTGTTACTGTATAGCTTGTTGTAACTGTTGGTGATACTACAATTGAACTGCCGGATTGATTAGTACTCCAGACAAAACTAACGCCGCTGGTACAATTAAGGGTTGTACTTTGACCTGATGTTATTGTTACATCTGGTCCGGCATTGGGAGTTGGAAGTATATGAGTTGTTATTACAACTGAATTTGATGCTGAACATGTTCCTGAATTAACAGTAATGAAATATGTTGTAGTTCCTGTTGGGGTTACAACAGTATTTTGCTGATTGGAATTATTACTCCATGTATATGTAGTAACAGAACCGGCTCCAGTGACTGTTGAAGTTAAAGTTGCAGATTTACCTATGCAAATAGTTTGATTACTGCCTGCATTAACTGATAAATTGCATGCCTGCCCATTAACTGTAATAACTACTGATCCTGTTGCAGTAGCACCATTACCGGAAACTGTAAGAATATATGTAGTTGTTGTAGTTGGTGAAACTGTTATTGATTGTCCTGCCATTCCGTTATTCCAGGTAAAAGTATAACCTGAACCACTGCATGAAATATATGGACTTAGTGTTGCTGTTTGTCCGCTATTAATTGTTTGTGAAGATCCTGCATCAACCATCAGTACACATACGCCAACTTTTGCAGTAGCTGTACAACTACCGCTTGTTACGGTTACGATATAAGTATTGGGTGTTGATGGTGTAACAGAGATACTTGAAGTTGTAAAATTTCCAGGATTCCATGAATATGAATAATTTGAACCTCCTGAAGCAGTAGCTGTTAATGTTACTGTACTGCCTTTTGAAATAGTTTTGTCTTGTCCTGCTGAAACAGTCAGATTACATCCACTTGATGGTGTCCACTGAAGATCCATACTTGTAAAATTTGATTGGTCTGCTGGTGTTAAATGTTGTGATTGCGTTCCTTTTGTAAAAGGTATTGTCTGACTAATTCCGGTAGCAATATCATCTGTAAATTCAATATTAACAATATAATTACCATCAGCAACTGGATTTCCATCAAAATCAAGCCCATTCCATGTTACAACATGAGATGTATGATCAAGTAATGTAGGACCAGTAACTGCATCAACAGTATTATATGCTGATGATGCTGCCCATCCTGTAAGATATTGCTTTCTGGTTGCCGCATTTAGTTCAAGAGTTTTAACGAAGTTTCCTTTACTGTCAGTAATCCATACCGCTAATACATGTTCAGGATCGTAATTACCTCCTAAAGAAGATGTCGTAAATTTTATGGTTGCGGTTCCACTTGTCGGATTTGTAGGGGTTGTTGGGTCAACAAATACAACAAGATTATCAGTTGCTAAACAAGTAGAGTATTTAGCTGTTACATAATATGTAGTTCTTGTAGTTGGAGATGCAGTGATTGATGCTGTAGTTCCTAATGAAGTCTTCCCATTACTCCATGAATATGTCTGATTACTTCCTCCTGTAGCTTGTGCGGTAAGTGTTGTTGATTTTCCACTTGAGATAGTCTGGTCTGAACCTGCATTTACACTCAAACAAAAATTATATGTTAGTACAACTGCATCGGTTGCTGAACATGACCCACTCGTTACCGTAACAGTATATGTTGTAGTTGTTGTAGGAATTACAATATTTGACTGGGTTGTTGCACCATCACTCCATAAAAACGTATATGTAGAACCACCGCTGGCTTGAGCATATAATTCCTCCGAATTTCCTGCATTTACTGTTTTATCAAGACCTGCGTTAACTGTTAGTTTGCATTGCGCTTTTATCTGTGAAATATTTATTGTCATAAAAAAAACAGTGATTATTGAAAATATAAAAACGGCTTTTTTATTTAATATTGAATATAAAGTGATGAGTAATCGTGTCTTCATTTTGTTTGTATTTATTTGTTTATTATAATTTTGCTAACCATATTATTAATAAGACAATATAATTATATTTCAGGTTGCATCCATTTTGTAAAAATAATATAATTTTTTTTAATAACTATAAGTAAAAAAGCCTGAAATAGAAAATAAAATGAATAAATTTATAAATTATTGTTTAGCCAAATTTAATGATTTTTTCTTTAAAAGTTAAAACGAGTAATTCTGCAGTGTTTTTACAATTTGTTTTATGAAGTAAAGCTTCTCTGTGTTTATCAACAGTTCTTACAGAAATATTCAATTCTTCACCGATTTCTTTATTATTATGTCCAGTACAAATTAATTTTAAAACAGTTATTTCTCTCTTGCTAAGGTTGTGGTAATTCGTTAATTCATTATTAAAAGAAAAACTTTCTTTGGGATGCATACTTATCCATATAAGTTCCTTTTTCATAAAAATAGGATGTGCATAAATAATAACCGGTTCTAATGCTTTGCTTTTGATTATTAAATTTGCTTCCATTTTAAAAGATAAGATTTCCTGCTCCTTTATTTTTTGAATATTTTTGGTAATTGTTACAAAATCATTTAATAATAAAAAAAATGATATGTACATCTTGTTTAATTCATCTTCTGAATATTGAGTAATTTTAGAAAAAATGCTATTATATCTGATTATTTTAGAATCATCTACTAAAAGATTTACATAGTTTGGATTTTCAAATATTAAATCCAATTGAGTTTGATTTATAGATTTATTCCTTTCATTTTTCTCAATTCTTATTTCAATTCTTTTTTTAAGATCGTTAAATTCAAATGGCTTTACAATATAATCATCAACTCCTAATTGTAAACCTGCCATTATTTCATTTATATCGCATTTAGCTGTTAGAAATATAAATGGAATGTTCATTGTAGCAGGTATTTGATTCAATGTTTCATAAGTTTCAATGCCACTTAATTCAGGCATCTGAATATCACTAATTATTAAATCAGGTAAGGTATGTAAAACCTTTTGAACTCCGATAAATCCATCTTTTGCTTCTATTACTTCGTAACCTTCACTTCTTAAGAACTTACCTAAAATTAACCTTGTTTCTGAATCGTCTTCAATTACTACGATTCTTTTTTTATTGGTAATTACAGATAAATTGTTTTTCATTTCTTAAATGATTAAAATATTGTTTTTAATAGCATTTTATTAGTAATTTCATTGTGTTATGATTCAACTTAAAATAATTTTTTCAAATATAATTATTAATTTATAAATCTATAATTTAATTTTGTTCGGAATTTTTTTTAGTCTTCTTTATCAATTGTTCTCTGAGTTCTAACATAGTCTTGCATGTATTTGTAATATACTCATTTTTCCTTTCTCCCTTTAGAACTAGCCATACATATTGTTTACTATAACCTGTTACTTCTGAAATTAGTTGCAAATCACCCCTGCGAAGTTCTTTATAATTTATTTCCCTATTATTATTTTTTTCCATATTTTTGCATTGTTTATAAATCATAAACAAAATTATATTTATGTTTACAAAGTTATTCATTTTTTGAATATTAAGGCTAATAAAAAAATAATTATATGTAAAAACTGACATATGCAACTGATTTATAAAAAGTTAAGGGAAGCTAGGCTTTTACTTAATATTACTCAAAAAAATGCATCATTAAAATCTGGCATCAGTCAGAGAGACATAAGTTTGCTTGAAAACGGAAAAAAAGAATTTATTCCTGTAAAATATATCCAATTTTTATCAATGAATAATATTGATATTAATAGCATATATAATGATTCTTTTCAAAATGTGAAATTTTTAAAAAATACTGAAGAAAATATATGATTATATAAATTATTGTTTAAAAAGGATAAGTGTATCTGAATATGATTTATTTAATAAGTCAGGAAATGTTTGTATGCTTTTATATAGATATTGTAAACATTCGGAAAATATAATGAGAGTAAAGCTATAATTTTATTCCTTAAATATATATTTATATTATCAAAACAAATTATTTTGTTGTTTCGTTTTCTGATAATAATTTTTCCTAAAATATTATTATAATTTATTGGGTTATCCCTGAATCTATTTGAATCTCCTTTTGTGATGAAATATAATTCTTTACCGATATTAAATTTTTTTATAACTCTATGTGCTATAAAACATTTATCAGTTTTATAAACCACTACATCGCCCTTATTAATATTAAAAGATGATTCTTTTTTTATTCTGACAATATCTCCGGGTCTGAATTCAGGAAACATGCTTTCTCCTGTAGTTTTAATGTCCAGTAAATGTCCGGACTCTAAAAGATCTGTGCCAAGATTAAGAAATGAGCATGAAAAAGATGTTTCAATATTTTTGTTCATAATCTATTAAATAATTAATAGCGGTATAATCAGGTACAAATCCAAATTCAAAAATTGGTATGCATTCAGAGAAATTATTCAGACTATCTACAAGTTTGTTGAAAAGTATCGAGTTGTAGTTATGTTGAATACAGAAAGCCATAAGGTTAGATATCGAAGAAACACCGGAAATTTGTTTAATA
>JAUZOY010000216.1 GCA_030706235.1 Bacteroidota bacterium
AATTTCTTTAGAATCTTTTGGCGATTTCCTGTAATAATATTTTGATAATGTCTCTTTTAAATAAATTGGTAATATCTTTTTCCCTTCAAGTTTTGTCGTATCAATGTTATCAAATACAAATTGAAATTTTTTAAATGATTTCTTTTGCATAAATTTTTCATTAATATTGCTTAATGCAAATTGAGTCTTTTCATATTTGTTATACTCAATATAATCAAATCCTTCCTTTCGATTCTTTGCCTTGTTTTGTATCACATTTTCAATGAGTTTAACAGCAGGATTATCTTTGTTCTTATATTTTATTTTCTCAGGTTTAATAACTACTTCATCCAATCTTTTTAATTCATGATTTAGTTTACAGTTAATAACTTGTCTTTTACCAATAATAACATTTTTTATTTCACTGGCGTAACCCATATATGAAAATTTGATTTTTTTTGAAGCTTCTCTGCTGTTTAATATAAATTTTCCGTCAAAGTCTGTTCGTGTACCAATGTTCTTATCTACGAATACAACACTTACAAATGGCATTGGTTCATTTGTTTTTGAGTCAACTACCACACCTTTTATTTCGGTTATTATATTATTCTGGCTATATGAAAATGAAATAGGAAATATGATTCCGCTAAAGATAATCATATATATTAAAAAATATTTAAATAGTGTACTATTCATGCTTAGTCTTTAAATACAAATATTTTTTGAAGATTATAGTTAAATAGTATTCCAACAAGAACTGCAATAATTATCTTAGATATAAGATAATTTGTTTTCAGATATTCTGTAAGAAGGATTAATCCTGAAAAATTCAGCAACAGACTTGATAACCAAATTAAAACAAATCTTTGAATTTGAGCAATTTTATTTTTGTTTTTCGAACGAAAAACCCAATGTTTGCTAAGAATAAAACATGTGATCCCTCCTGCACATGTGCCCGTAACAGAAGATAGTGCATACCATATTTTTATTATTTCTGTGAAAAAAATTGTGAAAGAAAAGTCAATAGCAGATGAAATCATTGAAACTGATTGAGCTTTCAAAAATGTATATAATGTTTTTTTCTTTTTGATAGAATCTGCTACCATTTTACTATCCCGGATAAATTTATTATCTGTAGAATCAAATTTGAATACAAACCTGCAAGAACGTCATCCATCATTACACCCCAACCGCCTTTGAAATTTTCCATTTTTCTAATCAAAAGAGGTTTGGCTATATCAAAGAATCTGAATAAAATAAATGCACCTATTGCAATTTCCCATTTGAAAGGGAGCATAAAAAGCGAAATCCACATCCCGACTACTTCATCAACGACAATTTTAGATGGATCTTTTCCCCAGATAGCTTCAAGTTTGAATGAACTATAAACTCCCGATACAAAAAATACAATAATAAAGATTAATAAAGTAATGTTTGGCAAGATACAGTATAATTGAAAAATATACCAAAACAATAATCCTCCTATTGAACCTATTGTACCGGGAGCTATAGGAGAAAAACCTAATCCTAAAAATGTAGCTATTAATTTTTGTAAAAATCTTAGAAAAGAATTCATAAACTACTTTTATTATAAAGTTTTTCCCGATTTATTATTATCTATCTATTAACAATTTCTTCATAATAATCAAGACCCAGGTGAGTGATTAAATCTTCTCCCTGTAAGTATCTTAATGTGTTTTCAAGTTTCATCAATTGTTTGAAAAGATCGTGTTGAGGTGTTAAACCTTCACCTGCCTGCGGAGATTTAAAATAGAATGATAACCATTCCTGTATACCGCTCATTCCGGCTCTCTTGGCAAGATCCATAAATAATGCAAGATCAAGAACCACCGGAGCAGCAAGGATTGAATCCCGGCATAGAAAATTTATTTTGATTTGCATTTTATAACCTAACCATCCGAAAATATCTATATTATCCCAGCTTTCTTTATTATCTCCTCTTGGTGGATAATAATTTATTCTGATTTTATGATAAACATCATCGTATAAATCCGGATGCTTTTCCGGTTCTAATATGCTGCCTAATACGCTTAATTTTGATACTTCCTTTGTCTTGAAACTTTCCGGATCATCCAAAACTTCTCCATCCCTGTTCCCAAGAATATTTGTTGAAAACCATCCGTCTATTCCTATTGCCCTGGCTTTTAATCCTGGAGCTACAATGGTTTTCATCAGGGTTTGTCCTGTCTTGAAATCTTTTCCTGCTATTGGTGTCTTATTTATTTTTGATAAACTTACCAATGCCGGTATGTCGCATGTTAAATTAGGCGCACCATTAGCAAATGGAATACCAAGTTGTAAGGCAGCATATGCATATATCATACTTGGTGATATTGCAGGATGGTTTTCAAGCATTCCTTTTCTGAATGATTCAATATTTTCATGTACCTCACACCTCTGAATATATTTTTCTGTTGAAGCACACCAAACTATAACCAGACGATCACAATTATTTTCTTTTTTAAACTTTTCAATGTCTTTTATCAGTTCATTGGCAAGCTCCATTTTGTTTGATGCTTTCTTTACATTCGGCCCTGATATGTTTTTTACATAATCATTACTAAATACTGCAGGCATTGGTTTTATTGTACTGAGTTCATCTTTCAGTTGATTTAATAATGTTTTTTCAAGTACTCCTGCTTTATAAGCGGCTTCATATGCATTGTCTTCATATATATCCCAGCCTCCGAAAACAATGTTTTTTATATCTGCTAATGGAATAAAATCTTTGATCTTAGGATTTCTTTCTTCCGGCCTTTTCCCAAGTCTGATAGTTCCCATTTGTGTTAATGACCCAATTGGTGAAGCAATATTTTTTCTAACTGCCAGTACTCCTGTAATAAATGTAGTAGCTACTGCTCCCATCCCAGGAAGTAAAATACCTAATTTACCTCCTGCTGTTTCAATTTTCTTATTCATAAAATATATTAATTATAATGTAAATGTATTTGCTACTAATTTTATTATTTTTCTGTTAAACATATTATCCATGAGTTGTCATCATCAAAATAATGAAATAGTTTTCCTTCTCTTGACAACCATCCTATTGCAAGGTTTAATTCCTGTTCATTAAATTTTAGAATTTTTTTCAATTCTTTTACCTTTACTTCTTTGTTTTCATTTAAATAATGCCATATTTTCCCGGCATTTATTCCAATTTCATTTGTTATCATAATATTTAAATTTTAAAATTGTTCATTAAATTTTGATTATATCTATTTAAGTTTAAGGGTCTATAAATTGCTTTAATATTATTTTAAATTCTATCTTCTTATGTATTGAGAATTTATATATTATTTTTTTAAACCATTAATTAATAAATCCATCATTGATCCCAATTTTAATTCTGTATCATTTATCATATTATCAAGAAAAAGATCAAGCTCTAAACTTCTGGTTGCACTAATTATAATATATGATAATATACTTGCTTCTTTTTTTGTCATACTTTTAAATTCACCATTTCTAACACCTAATTCAATAATTCTTTGTAAATCATTCCTTTCTTCAGTTAAAAACAATTTTCTGAGATCAAATATTATTGAAAAATTTTTGCTAATATCCATTGTTACTGTCTTATACAGAACCATTTTGTTTCTCATTTCATTGAAAGTTGTGCTTATAAACATCTTTAATTTATCAGTTGAACTTTCACATTCGTTCACTTTTTCTCTGACTAAATTGAATAATTCTTGCATTTGCTCAATAACTACTTCCTTAAATACTTCATCCTTACTTTTATAGTAATAGTATAAAGTACTTTTACCTTTCCCAGCAGCTCTGGCAATGTCTTCCATTGTTGTCTTAGTAAGACCATATTGCTGAAAAATTAATAGAGCTGCTTTTAAAATTTCTGATTTTATTTTATCTTCCTTGCTTGTCTCTTCCATTTTAATTAGATTATTCGACCAAAATTGTTTTGGCGTACAAAGGTATATGTTATTTTGTAAATTAACTCTATTTTTATTTTTATTTTTTATTGATATGCTATGTAACTATTAAAATATGATGATAATACTTAGACGTTATAAACTATAATTAATTATTCAGCTTTATATATTATTGACTCAGCCTGGCACTGATTTCACTCTTCACTTTTTCTGTCCTACAATTACAACATTAACCATTGACCTTTAACAATTCAACATTAATTACGTCCCACTCGTCTTGCAAGTCCTGCCTTCCTTCTGTTAATTAATCACCACATCACCGCATCATACCATTTCAAAATGTCTATGATACAGTTAAAAGATCTTGATTCATTAATAATTATTTTCTTCAATTATGATAGTTTATTTGTACTTTTGATTTCAGGTACAATTATATATTTTAGATTCTTAGGTTGAATATCTAAAATATAAGCATTTATGTTTAATTATACCTGTCTTTTAATCTTTATTGGTTTTTAAGTTCTTATTTTATTGCGAAACTTTATTTAATTATATAATTCGTTCTGATAGTAAATCGAAATATTATGGCAAATCCATCTTTAAAAAAAGGAAACTCGGGTTACATTCTCTGCCTGACATTAGTAGCTACTCTTGGTGGCTTTTTGTTCGGATATGATACCGCTGTAGTTAATGGTGCAGAAAAATCACTGGTTGAACTATATATTACAAAAATGCTTGATCCCGGCAACTATCAATATGCAATAGATCTGGTAAATCAGTATAAAATTATGGTAGCTGTAGTTTTTTACATAGTCTCACTTATTATTTCAGGACAAATAGTCAGGCTTCTTGAAGCCAAAAAAGGCATAGCTATTAGCGTTATTCTACTTGCTGCAATGACTTTGTGGATATTCAACTATATAAGTGGCAAAGTATCTAATGATACGGAAGTACTGAAAGGCTTTGCTGATTCTATTAAAGGATTTACTATTTCAAGTGCTCTGATCGGATGTATTATTGGAGGTGCTTTAGCCGGGTTTATTTCAAAATCCATTGGTAGAAAAAGTGGATTGATTATTGCTGCAATCTCCTTTTTTATTTCTGCCATTGGCGCATGGCATCCTGAAACTTTCAATATCTGGGGTACTTTGCCTGTTTATTCTTTTATCTGCTACAGAATAATTGGTGGTATTGGTGTCGGCATTGCCAGTATGATTTCACCAATGTACATTGCCGAAATTGCTCCTGCAAATATTCGTGGCAAACTCGTTTCCCTTAATCAATTCGCAATTGTTTCAGGTATACTCCTTATCTTTTTTATAAATTATTTTATTGCCAGATCTGGTGGTAATGAAGAATGGCTGACTACTCAGGGCTGGCGTTGGATGTTTTTCTCTGGCTCTGTTCCTGCTGCATTATTCTTTATATTATTGTTATTCGTTCCCGAAACTCCTCGCTACTTAGTTATGAAAGGGAATGATGAAAAGGCTCTTAAAATATTGAATAAAATTGCAGGGGAAGAAAATGCCTCCGGTATGCTTAATGACATTAAAGATACATTGCACGAAAAAAGTGTCCCTTGGTTGTCTTACGGCTTCTTTGTTATTTTCATAGGAATAATGCTTTCAATCTTTCAGCAGTTTGTCGGAATTAATGTTGTATTCTACTATG
>JAUZOY010000217.1 GCA_030706235.1 Bacteroidota bacterium
ACTCCTGTTTTATCTTTGATCCATTTAAGAAGTTCAAGTGAAGTTGAAGAAATACTTATACATGGAGAAGGAAATAGTTTGAAGAGCAAAATTTTTTTTGATTTACATTACTAATAGTTATGTTTACTGGTATAATTGAATGAATCAACGATGTGGACACCTGTCCCATTGTCCCGGGAGTGCGCTAATGAAAAATTCTTTTTTTACACAACATAATAGAAAATCAAAAGTGATAGTGCCGGTCTTTGCAGCGAATTCTTCAACTGGTTATACCCGATTCAAAAAATCCTCAGACTCTTTAACAAAGCGGGATTATGTAGGTAACCTTGAGGATTTGGCCGGTGTGATTCATTTTTTAAGGGATATTGGTGTAACCAATATTGCGGAGCTGCCATTTACCCAGAAACATCAAAGCACTACAAGTCCATTTTCTTCATCTTTATTTGGGTTGGAACTTGACTATCTGGTTTTGGAAATGGTTCCTGAAGTACAGGAAGATCCTGAGTTGCTGGCTATGATTCCTAAAAGATCTTCAGTGTATGAAAAAGACATGTGTTGTAGTTTCGATATTCATCGGGAAGCCAGAAAAGCTATTCTGGGAAAAGCAACAAAAAGGTTTTTGAAAAAAGTCCAATTAAATTCTGATTCTGAACGTGCAAAAGCTTTTAAAAAATATGTTGATTTATATCATGTGCAATTAAAAAGGAACGCTGCTTTCTCCATTGTTCAATCTATGGTCTTAAATACTTATACCAATGTTGAACCTGACTTCAGAACCTGGCCAAAGGAATACCAAAATCCTGAAGATGAAGCAGTAAAAAGGCTGGTTAATCTTAATAATGAAGAAATTGAGAGATACCAATACGGCCAGTTTTGCATACATGAACAGCAGCTTTTGGTAAAAGATTTGTATAGAGAATTGGGATTAAAACGCGAGGTTAATATTGCTTTTGGGATTGATCCGTCTGCCAGTGGAGATGTTTGGGGACTTCAAGGGAAGGCATTCGATGTGAAGAGCGATATTGGTACAGATAATGGGCAGAATTGGCATATTCCACCATATATGGCGGAAGGTGAAAACTACTATAATTTAATGAACGAGCGAATTGAGTACCTTGCCCAATATATTGATATTTTATTCTTAGACCATATGTGTGGCTATGCAACGCAATATATACTAAATCATGAAGATAAAAATGATTACGGTAAATATGTAATAAATCCTCAAGATCATGAACGATTAATTAAGAACGTCGAAAAAATGGTACAGATTGTTTTGGATAATGGACTTGAAGTTGGAGGAGAAACACTAGGCGATGCTCCAAGACAAAGCGCGGTTGAGGAAGCAATTTTAAGGATGAATAAGTCTGGGCATCAAATTTCTGAAATGTATGTTGCTCCCCATAAAAATGTATGCGGTCAATATGTAGATCACAGAACATTGCCTGAAAATACAGAGCTATATTTATCTACTCACGATCTTCCTACTATTATACAGATACTTTGCGGAAGACGGGGAAATGTTATATTAAACGATTTCATATATCCAGAACATAAAATTGCAAACTTTTTAAGTCAACAGTTCGGTATACTTACAACTCCAAATCAAACACCCCTTAACCCAAACGACATTTCAGCTGAAATGGGTATTGCCATGTTGGAAATATTCATGAGCTCATCGGCGGAAATGGTAACAATTCCTCTTCAGGATATTTTTGCGCTGTTGTTTCCACAGGAGGTTGGCGTGAATGAGTATTTTAATCTCAATATAGCCGGCACTCCATCCTGGGTCGGAAATGAGAATAAAAATTTTAGCAGAATTTTACCGCCAATTCAAAAACTTGAACCGTTCAAGGAACAGCTAAAAAAGATTTTTGCCAGAAATGATCTGCCCTTTGATTATCCCCAAAGATTGATTGAACACGGTATCTTTTTTACATGGATTGCAAATATAACTCCTGATCGGAAGCTTATATATCAGAATGCTAAAAGCAAACAATGGGAATTATTCGAGCATAAAGAAAATGGTGTACCTGTACTGGAAATGGTTGTCGCAAATCTTTGTGAGGACGAACAAATAGGTACTGTTGAACTGCCGGAGGAGTTTAAGCGTTTTATTAAACCAAAAAGTAATTATAAACTTTTAGATATTGCATCATCAGATATTGAAAAGATATATTATCGAACTGGTTTAGAAATGACAGGGCATATATATATTGAGCTGCCCCAAAAGACTAGCCATCATTTCATTGTATATGAAATACCTGATTTTAAATCCTAGTACTAGCGAAATGGAAAACTAAAAAGTGCATTTTACTACAAAGAAATCAAATATTAAATGATATTGGGAAGATAATATTTAAAGAGCTCATTTTGACAAGCTCTTTTTTAGCGATAAAGAGAGGTAATAATATGATTAAAGTTGAGAACTTATCCTACTCATTTCCGCAAAAGGAACTATATAATAAAATTTCATTTACAATAGAAGATGGCCAGCATTGTGCTTTTATAGGAACAAGTGGCAGTGGAAAAAGTACATTGATAGATTTCATCATGAATCCGGAAAGGTACATGTTCGATGGAAAGTTAGAGATAACCCCCAATTGTAGAATTGGGTATGTGAATCAGTTCTCACAACTTGACAAAACAAAAGAAATTACAGTTTCCGAATATATAGGAGAAGAGTTTATTAAGCTGCAAAATGAAGTAACCTCTATTTGTACCGCAATGGAAACATCTTCGGATATGGATTCTTTACTGGAAACATACCAAGAAGCTTTAGACGCATTTCATGCAATAGGTGGAGATGATTTTGAAAACAACATTAAAAAGAAACTAAATCTGGCAAACCTAAGCAAGCATGAAAATCTAATGGTATCCAGACTTAGTGGGGGGGAATTCAAACTAATTCAAGTGATCAAGGAAATGCTACCTGGTCCGGACTTAATCATCATGGATGAACCCGATGTGTTTTTAGACTTTGAAAACCTTGATTCTCTTAAAGATCTACTGAATTCATATAAAGGAGCAATGCTGATTATTACTCACAACAGATATCTATTGAATCATTGTTTTGATAAAATTCTGCACCTTGAAAACAAGGAACTCCAAGAGTTTAATGGTAGGTATATTGATTATAACTTCGCACTGCTTCAAGCTAAAATTGAGTTGCAAGAACTAGCGAATGCTGATGCTGAAGAAATTGAGAGAAATGAGATCATAATCCATAAACTAAGAACTATCGCAACGAATAATGCTGATGCGGCTAGAGGGAAAGCTCTAAAGGCCAGAGTTAAAATCCAGGAAAGATTAGAGGCTCGTAGAATAAAAGGGCCATTTGTAGACATCAAACAGCCGGAAATCAGTTTTGCTATTGATAATGAAATAGAAGAGTCCATTGTTTTGAAAGTCAAGGATTACAGTGCTGCCTTTGAGGATGTGCTTATGGAAAATGTTAACTTTGAGATAAAATCTACTGATAAGGTCGCACTTATCGGTTCAAATGGCACCGGGAAAACAACTTTGTTGAGAGATATTTTTAAAAACAATCATAGTTCTATCGAACGAAATTATGGCGTTGAAGTGGCCTATTTATCTCAACTTCAGGGAGAAATAATGAATGAGAATAACACCATATTTGAAGAGTTCTTTGATGTAGGATTTAAGACTTGTGAAGAGATTATTTCCTATGTTTCAGACTATGGATTTGACCAAGAAGTCCTTAATCAAAAAATAGAATCTTTGTCTGGGGGAGAAAAGAATATGCTTCAATTGGCTAAAGTTGCTGCATGTAAGGCAAACATGTTACTCCTTGATGAACCGACAAGTCATTTGGACACATATTCACAAATGGCGCTGGAAAAAGCGATAGAACGTTATAAAGGTGCAATTTTAATGATTTCTCATGATTACTATATGATAGCAAACGGTATGGATTATGTTTTAATCATTGAAAACAAGTCGATTAGAAAAATGAGTATTAAAAAATTTAAAAAGTGGGTTTATGCCAGCCATTTTGATAAAGCGTACTTAGAAAATGAACAAAAGAAAAAATCAATTGAAACAAAAATAGAATTGGCCTTAAAAGATAATGACTTTGTACTTGCAAGAGTTTTATCGGAAGAGTTAGAAGAGTTGATTAAGTTACTTTAAAGTGCAATTTCAGGGGGTTCTGCACCCAGGATGCATGGCGAGCAGCAAATGTCTTTTGTGACCAGCCTCGAAAGGGACATGGGGACAGGTACATTGTCCTAGAGCTGAATATTAATTCGAGGATTTGCCAAGCTCCGGTTCGCCTCCACCAAAATGTAAAAGGTCTGTGCACATCAGTGCACAGACCTTTTATGTTTCCATAAAACGATTATAAAAATCTTCTTTTGCTTGGATATGTTGATCGGTATACCCATATGGGAAGCAGTTTCGGACGGTTCTCTTGCTTCCTGCAGATTATTCCTTGAACAGCACTTTTCTTGTTAAGTACATATAATATAATGTAAAACATTAAGCCTGATGAAATGTGCAGTTTGAGGTAGGGAAGTGATATAATGAAAAGACTCAATCCAGATAAGCTGTATGTAGAATTCACAACTGGTGTTACAATAACTGAGCCGGTAATAGGTCGTAAGTATACACTAACACACTCGGATATAACTGCAGACCTTTTTCTTACCATAGGCCTGCAGTTTGCATATGACAAAGTAAATGCCATGAGAGATGAGGTGCTTGCAGAATGGAGAACGAATAACGGATTTCCGTTTCTTTATGTATATGTTTATGTAGATGGTCAATTTGGTCCGACAGTTTCTGCTGTTCGTAATGCAATCTTCAGACGTGAGCTGCCCTTAGCTTTGGAAGCTATCAGGTATGGAGATAGAAGATTTTTTATTGCTCATCCTGATTTAGACAATGCACAAATATGGATATATTTTGACTCAACAAACCCGGAGTATAACCGGTTAGAGAACTGGGGTACTCCTAATGACTATAAGTAAGAAGTTGAACTATTAAAACCAGCTCCTCCTCAGCAACTTTTTTACTTTTCGATAAAACTGGAACAGTTAATCATTTTACATCGATTAGAAACAAATTCATAGTTATTAGGAAATTATATGATTTCTTGACAAGCAAATGTACCCGGGGGCCATTTTGAGCCAAACCTTCATATACTATATCAAGTAGAGCATGCTCAAGGAGGTAAGCAAGTTGAATAACTTTATCGGACCATACATTAATACTTATGTAAACCCTACTTACAGGCAGAACGTTTATATACTTGATAAAAAAACCGGAGATGTAAATGGTGATAGTATTCCCGATACAGTTTATTTAACAGGTGAAAAAGGGGAAAATCCATTTTATGAAAACATTAAAGTGATAGTAGAGG
>JAUZOY010000218.1 GCA_030706235.1 Bacteroidota bacterium
AAACAGATGCTGGTGTCGCTACCTTAATAGGATCTTGTTCCGAAAACTTTGTAGTTAACATAAAAAAGTTTAGCAATAGAAAGGAAACGTCGCACATCGCAGTCATATCTACTGTCGTACTTTTACGCGGAACTTTTACTTTTGGCATATTATATTTCTTTTAAGTATATTAAAACTATTCATTAAGAATTACAAATATAGAATCTGGTTATAGAATCTATATTCTTAAAGCTTAAATATTACTTGTGCATTGCGGCATATGTCTGAACAATACTGAAACCGGCTTCATCAATGCTATATGTCAACTTGTCAATTTTTGTAGTAAATACGTTATAAAATATGATTGATAATGCTGATGTACCAATACCAAATGCCGTATTAATCAAAGCTTCAGAAATACCTGTAGCAAGAGCTAATGAGTCAGGAGCACCTGCATTTGCAAGAGCGGAGAAAGCTCTGATCATACCTAATACTGTTCCAAGAAGTCCCATCAATGTAGAAACAGATGCAAGAGTAGCCAGAACGACAAGATTTTGTTCAAGTGAAGGCAATTCTAATGAAGTTGATTCTTCTATATCTTTCTGAATGGCTGCTAATTTTTGTTCTTTTACCATATTTTCGTCTTTTTCAACATCTTTATATTTTATTAATGCTGATTTGATTACATTGGCTACTGATCCTTTCTGTTTGTCACAAATTGCCTGTGCTTGTTCTATATTATTCTGAGCAAGAAGATCTTTTACATTTTTTACTAATGTAACTACTGAACCTTTTCCGCTTGCTTTTGATATAGTAATAGCTCTTTCAATACAGAATGTGATAACAATTAATAAAAAAGACATAAGTATTGGAACTATAAATCCTCCTTTATAGACCGTTCCCAGATAGTTTCCCGGAAGTGGAGCGTTATTGTGATTACCTCCCTGGAAATTACTTCCATCTCCCAATACTAAAATGTAAATTAAAATAGCAACAATAATAGCTGCAGGAATAACAATTGCTGAAAACATTGCTTTCAGTTTTTGTCCGGATGAATTACTTTTTCCCATTTTTTTTTAAAAATTTAATGTTTATAATTATTAGTTATTGTTAATAAGCGGCTGCAAAATTATAAAAATATTTACATTGAAAACATAACGATAAAAAAGTTTTTTTATTTTTTCATTATTACCATTAACCCATCTCTTATTGGTAGTAATAATTGTACCACATTATCATCATTCTTTACTTTTTCATTAAACTCCACAACTCCTTTGGTTTCCAAGTCATTATCTTTGAATTTTTCCAAAACTTTTCCGTTCCATAATACATTATCTGCAATAATAAGACCTCCTTTTCTCAGCTTTTTTATTGCCAAATCATAATATAAAGGATAATTCTGTTTATCAGCATCTATAAACACAATATCAAATATTATATTAATTTTATCGATTAATTCAGTTGCATCACCAATATAAAGATTTATTTTCTTTCCTGCTCCGGCTTTCTCAATATATTTTCTAATTAAATCTTCCAACTCAACATTTTTTTCAATTGTATGAACTATTCCTCCTTCGATTAATCCTTCACTCAGACATATTGCCGAATATCCTGTGAAAGTTCCTATCTCAAGAACATTTTCAGGTTTGATCATTCTGCTTATCATTTTCAACAGTTCTCCCTGTATATGTCCCGACAACATTCGAGGGCGTAATACTTTTAAATGTGTCTCTCTGTTAAGTTCTTTAAGTACATCACTCTCCGGACTTGTATACTTCTCTATATAATCCTCTAATAGCATAATTTCAATTGTTTTTATTCTGAATTTATTTTGTAATAAAATAAAAAGGTCTCAATTTCTTAATGAAATTGAGACCTTTTTGTTTTATTTATTTTATAAAAATTAGCTTCCGAAATTCAATAACCCTTTTATAGAGTTTAAATATTCATCTGCTTTCATTTTATTTCCATTTGTGAATTTTATATATACTTCCATATTTGAACTTCCCTGAGTTGATGATTTTTCAAAAACAACATCACCTGTTTTACTTCCATTATCAAAATTATATATAGAAATCTTAACATCTCTGTTTAGATCATCTGCGGTAGCATTATCTTTTATTTTATATAATGCAGCTACATCAGCAGAACCTGCAACTTTCAATGAATGTATCTGTACATATGCATCTATCTTCTGTACATTTGCAAGCATTTTAGTTATTGATGTATCAATTTTGTTAGAGTTGTTAAATGTTATAGTAGTTCCACATGAAAATATCTGTTTTGATGCATTTTTAAATGTTAGATTAAAACTAATACTTAAACCTTTATCAATATAATTTGCTGTGAGTGTAAATGGTTTAACAAATACCATCAAATTTAAATTTTTTGGCATTCCATTACTTCCAAATTCTCCTCTATATGCCAGTTCTGCTTCTTTAACTCCACCTATAAACAGATCTAATCTTATTTTTGTTGGCAAATATTTACCACCCATTAATATATTTGATTCTGAATATTCATGAAATGTTAAAACAGCATTTTTCTTTGTAACTTTAGAAGTATCATTCGGATCTTTTAATGCTACTGGAAACTGCATAACTATTTCATTTGAACTTCCTATTTTATCCCAGTCTTTTGTTCCAGGATTCCATCTGTAAATACCTTTATATTTATTGAAATCAAAATATGATTTTGATGCTTCATCTCCATCAAGAGTTTTGTTTAAATTTCGGATAAGAGGTTTAAATTCTTTACTTACCGGAATATTTTTATTTAATAAAATACTTGGAGAAAATACCAGACCAACTTTTTTCATTAAAAGCAATGACTGATTTGTATTATTACTTTTGAACCCTGTTGGCAGATTACCAAAAGCATCATTTCCACTCATCAATCCCATAATAGCCACCATACTCTGAACACCTTCTGAAGTAGTCAAATCTTTTACATCCTGACTTACCTCGTTACCTACGTTACTTATACTTTTAATGCTTGTTGAATCAACACTTGCACCACCAGGCAAAGACCCTTCTTCTTTTTTACATGAAAACATAAATAGAACTGCACTTATGAGTCCTAATCCTAAAATTTTCTTAATCATAATAAAGTAAATTTAAGTTAATAATCATTAGTTTAATTAATAGCTTATGCTGAATAATTTTACAAAATTAATATTATTTTTTAATATGCATTATTTTTTTATGAATTTTATTAAAAAGTTTCTAAAGCTCATGATATAATTTCATTTATTCAACGAAACCTAAATCATAATGTAAAATCATAATTTAATGATCAATTATTCCTTAAAAATTCAGTCATTTATCAAATATTGATTAATTTTGCAATTCTTTAAGAATTGTAATGATTAAATATTTTAAAAATAATTTTATAAACGGCTTAAATATTAAAGCATTATTAATAGTTACCTGCTTTTTATCCATAAATCTGCTTAAGGGTTACGCACAGGATAAAAAAGTTCTGGAAAAAAATAAAAAACAAATCGAAAAAGATATCCAATTAACTAACCTACTGCTTTCCGAAACCAAGAAAAACAAACAAGCTTCTCTAACACAGTTAATGCTGCTTAACACCCAGATAAACCAACGTGAAGATCTCATTAATACTACTTTAAAAGAAATATCTCTTCTTGATAAACAGATCAGACAAAATACTGAAATAATTGGTTCCCTTGAAATAAATCTCAAAAACCTTAAAGAAGAATATGCTAAAACAATTTGTAATGTTTATAGAACAAGGAATTCTTATAATAGATTAATGTTCATTTTTGCAGCTAAAGATTTTAACCAGGCTTATAAAAGACTGAAATATCTACAGGAATATTCATCATACAGAAAAAGACAAGCGGAAATGATTGTTTCAACTGAAAAAAATATAAGTAATAAAATCGAAGAAATTAAAGCAAAAAAAGCCGGTAAAGAAATACTTAAAGAAAAGAATGAAGAAGAAAAATCTATTCTTGCTACTGAGAAAGATCAAAAAAATAGTATGGTAAAAGAGCTGCAACATAAAGAATCTGAACTTAAAAAAACCATTAAGGAAAAAGAAAAGGCAGCAAGGAATCTGCAGAAAGAAATTGAAAAAATAATAGCAGCTGAAATTGCTCGTGCCGCAGCAGCTTCTAAAGTCAAAAAGACAAATAACACTACCGCTACAAATACAAAAACCAATAAAACACCTGTAAAATATGAACTAACTCCCGAAGAAATACTTGCTTCCGGTAGCTTTGCAAAGAATAAGGGAAAACTTCCATGGCCTTCAGAACATGGTATTATCACAAGTAGTTTTGGTGAACACCCTCATCCTGTATTAAAAGAAGTAAAAATCAAAAATAATGGTATTGATATTGGTACAAACAGAGGTGCAACAGCAAGAGTTATTTTTGACGGTATTGTGTCCGGCGTAGTGGCAATTCCCGGAGCTCAGAAAGCTGTAATTGTCCGACATGGTGAATACCTGACTGTTTATTCAAATCTGTCTTCTGTTTTTGTAAAAATGGGTGAAAAAATAAAAACAAAACAAGCTATCGGTACTGTTTATTCTGATAATGAAAATGCCAAAACCGAACTTCACCTCGAATTATGGCAAGGCAGTAAAATGCTAAATCCGGCAGAATGGATAGCAAGATAAATTTATATTTCTAAATGGCGGGTAATACTTTCGGTAATTTATTTAAAATAACAACTTTCGGCGAATCCCATGGCAAGGCCATTGGAATAGTGATTGATGGTTGTCCTTCTGGATTGAAAATAAATGAAAGATTTATTCAAAAAGAATTAAAACGACGCAGACCGGGACAATCTCAAATCACAACTCAAAGAAATGAAGATGATAAATTTGAAATACTTTCCGGAGTTTTTAATGGTAAAACCACCGGTACACCATTGACAATGTTAATTTATAATCTTGACCAACATTCATCAGATTATGAAAACATTAAATTAAAATATCGTCCATCTCATGCTGATTACACCTATGATATAAAATATGGTATCCGTGACTTTCGAGGCGGAGGTCGTTCATCTGCAAGAGAAACAGCAGCAAGAGTATTGGGTGGAGCCATTGCGAAACTCTTTCTTAAAAAATATAAAATATCTATTGAAGCATATGTCTCACAGGTTGGTAATGTAAGCCTTGATAAAGATTATACCGAAATTGATCTTACCCAAACAGAAAAAAACATTGTTAGATGTCCTGATAATGAGACAGCTTTGAAAATGATAAGTCTGATTGAAAGCGTCAGAAATGATGGAGATACTATTGGTGGTACTATAAACTGCGTAATAAAAAATTGCCCTGCCGGACTTGGAGAACCTGTTTTTGATAAACTTCAGGCACAACTTGCCAGAGCAATGCTTAGTATTAACGCAGCAAAAGGATT
>JAUZOY010000219.1 GCA_030706235.1 Bacteroidota bacterium
AACAAAAGTTCATTTGTTTAATAACGCCGTATTATGGGTCTATAATGGAGGATCTATTAATGTACAAGGTACTGCAAATGACCCCGTTATTTTCCAGGGAACCAGATTGGAACAGGATTACCAGGATGTACCAGGACAATGGGGAAAAATATGGCTTTCTTCAGGTAGTAAAAATAATGTGTTTAATTATGCAATAATTAAAAATGGAATAATTGGTATACAGGTAGATACATTAGGAGGTGCATCCCCAACTCTTATAATTAAAAATACTATTATAAGAAATATGAGTGTTGCCGGTTTATTGGTTCAGGGTTCATATGTAAAAGGCTGGAATTGTGTTTTTTCTAACTGTGGACAATATGTAATGGTTTTGAATCATGGAGGAACATATGATTTCAGACAATGTACTTTTGCTAATTACTGGCAAAATTCAATAAGGCAGACACCATTATTAAAAATAAATAATTATTATGTTGATGTAAATGGGAAAATACAATTTCGAGCTTTAAACAAGGCATATTTTGGAAATTGCATATTATATGGAAATATAGAATCTGGTAATGAAATTGATTTTGATAATGCAACAAATGATACAATTGGATTTAATTTCAACTTTACTAATTGCTTGTTAAAACTTAAGGACTATAATTCAATTTATAAAAACAAATTCACAAACTGTATTTTTAATCAGGAACCGTATTTTATAAATCCTAATAATTATAATTTCGAATTGCAGAATAATTCACCGGCAATAAATAATGGAGATCCTCAAATTATTTTACCATATGCATGGCTTCATGCTGATATTAAAGGTAAATCAAGAGTTTCAGATGCCGCTCCGGACATAGGTGCATATGAAAAATAATCTGATTTTTTATAGCTCTTTGATAAATAATATTTTAAGTCATAATTTATATTATGTTAAATAGGACTTTGTTTTTTCATAATTTCTTAATATATTCAATTCTCAATAATAATATTACTTCCTGAATTTTATTTTAATTCTTATTATGACATTAATAAGAAAAAGGTTATTTAAACAAATTTAATTATAATTACTAATTTTGCATTTTAAATTAAAATGTATTTTATATGTTAAGGACACATACTTGCGGAGAATTAAGAATTGAAGATATAAATAAAAAAGTTACTCTTTGTGGATGGATACAGAAATCCAGAGATTTAGGTGGAATGACATTTATTGATCTCAGAGATCGTTATGGTATCACCCAATTGGTCTTCAATATGGATGTTGATGCTGAGCTTTGCAATCAAGCAAGATTGCTGGGCAGAGAATTTGTAATTTCAGCTACAGGTTCAGTTATAGAAAGGAGTAACAAAAACTCTAAAATGCCAACCGGAAATATTGAAATAATGATAGAAAGTTTTGAGATTCTTAATGAAGCAAAGACTCCCCCATTCACAATTGAAGATGAATCAGATGGCGGCGATGAACTTAGAATGAAATACAGGTATCTTGACCTTAGAAGAAATCCATTACAAAGGAATCTTGAATTTCGTCATAAAATGGCAATTGAAGTTAGAAATTACATGAATAATATTAATTTTATCGAAATTGAAACTCCGGTTTTAATTAAATCCACACCCGAAGGAGCAAGAGATTTCGTAGTTCCATCACGTATGCATCAGGGAAAATTCTATGCTCTTCCACAGTCTCCTCAGACATTAAAACAAATTCTTATGGTTTCCGGATATGACAGATACTTTCAGATTGTAAAATGTTTCAGGGATGAAGATCTTAGGGCTGACAGACAACCGGAATTCACTCAAATAGATTGTGAAATGTCTTTTGTTACACAGGAAGATATTCTAAATACCTTTGAAGGATTAACAAGACATTTATTCAAGAAATTCAAAGGTATTGAATTTGACACTATTCCAAGAATGACTTATGCAGATGCTATGAAATATTACGGTAGCGATAAACCTGATATAAGATTTGGAATGAAGTTTGTTGAATTGAATAATAAAGTTAAAGGTAAAGGTTTCAAAGTATTTGATGATGCTGAATTAGTTGTTGGAATATGTGTTGAAGGTTGCGGAAATTATTCAAGAAAACAGACAGATGAACTTACAGAATTTATTAAAAAGCCACAAATCGGAGCAAATGGCCTTGTTTACATAAAATATAATGATAGTGAAATTAAATCCTCAGTTGATAAGTTCTATACACCTGAAGATCTGAAAAATATTGTAAAAGAATTCGGAGCAAAAAACGGAGATTTAATACTAATACTTGCAGGTAAAAGAGAAAAGACTCAGATAGCTCTTTCCGAACTCAGACTTGAAATGGCAAAGAGACTAAATCTAAGAAAAGAAAATGTTTTTGCACCACTATGGGTAGTTGATTTTCCTCTGTTTGAATGGGATGATGAAACAAATAGATTCTATGCCAAACATCACCCGTTTACATCACCTAAGCTTGAAGATATTGATATCCTTGATATTAATCCCGGTGAAGCCAGGGCAAATGCATATGATCTTGTCATCAATGGCGTTGAAGTCGGTGGTGGTTCAATAAGAATTCATAATAGAAATTTACAGAATAAAATGTTAAAAAAGCTTGGATTTAGCGATGATGAAGCATATAAACAATTCGGATTTCTTATGAATGCTTTTGAATATGGAGCTCCACCTCATGGTGGTATTGCATTCGGTTTTGACAGATTATGTGCAGTATTTTCTAACTGTGATTCAATCAGAGATTTTATTGCTTTCCCAAAAAATAATGCAGGGAAAGATGTTATGATGGATACACCGGCAGCAATTTATGAAGAACAACTTAATGAATTAGGAATAAATATTATGTTAAATGTTAATACTAAGTGATTTTGTTAACAATGAAAAAGATATTTATTACAATCACATTAATCTCAGCTTTTTTATTAACCGGAATTAATATTAAATCTACTTACGGAAATAATATTCAACAGGACAGAATAAAAATCAAGAACAGAAAAATGGATAAAAGTTCTGTGAATGATTATATTGGGAAAAGGCAAAGAAAAGTTTACGGAGATAACAGTAAAAGTAACTCATCAGGAGTAAGAGTTAAAAAAAGAACAAGAACAGCAGGATTCAGAAGATAAATATAAATTTAATTCAAATCATACCTTTTTAAATAAAAGGACTAACAAATTATGTAAAATGAATAAAATCAACTACTCTGAAATTAAAGCCGGCAAGATAATACTTAAACGTGATTCAGCTAATGATAATGAAATAACAAATAGAGTTAAAGAAATTATCAGTAATGTTATAAAAGGTGGTGATGAAACTTTAAGGAAATATACTCTTTCTTATGATGGTATTGAAATAAAAGATCTTAAGGTATCTGAAGATGAAATTAATGAAGCATTACCTCAGGTTAGCCGGCAACTTAAAGATGCTATTAAAATTGCAGCCGGAAATATTTCTAAATTTCATAAAAATCAGATCAGGTCTGAAGAAAAGGTTGAAACGATGGATGGTGTGGTATGCTGGAGGAAAAGTGTACCTATAAATATTGTCGGATTATATATTCCCGGTGGTACTGCTCCCCTATTCTCTACTCTACTTATGCTTGGAATTCCTGCAAAACTGGCAGGTTGTAAAAAAATAATTATTTGTACACCTCCGGGTGCTGATGGCAAGATACATCCTGCAATATTGTATACTGCAAATTTTCTCGGTTTGAAAGAAATTTACAAAGTTGGCGGCGCACAAGCAGTCGCTGCTATGGCATATGGTACAGAAACAATTCCCAAAGCATATAAAATATTCGGTCCCGGCAACAGATATGTTACTATTGCCAAACAACTTGTCAGCTTGGAAAATACAGCTATTGATATGCCTGCAGGACCTTCTGAACTTGCAATTATTGCTGATAATAGTGCAAATCCCGAATTCGTCGCTTCAGACCTTCTTTCCCAGGCAGAACATGGTGTTGACAGTCAGGTTCTGTTAATATGTAATGATGAATCTTTCATTGATAATGTAAATAAATGCATTGATTGTCAACTTGAGCAATTACCTCGAAAAGAGATAGCTATTAAGTCTCTTGAAAGAAGTTATTTCGTATTTGTTAAGGACATGACTGAAGCATTTGATTTATCCAATGAATATGCTCCTGAACATTTGATAGTTTCGATAAAAGATGTATATAACTATCTCGATAGAATTGAAAATGCGGGTTCTGTATTTATAGGAAACTATTCACCTGAGTCTGCAGGCGATTATGCTTCAGGAACTAATCATACCCTGCCGACTAATGGGAATGCCAAAGCTTATAGTGGTGTTTCAATAGACAGTTTTGTTAAAAACATTACATTTCAGGATATAAGTGCTTCCGGAATTAAAAATATAGGTAACACTATTGAAATTATGGCTGAAAATGAAGAGTTATTTGCTCATAAAAATGCTGTAACTCTAAGATTGAAGGAGATAAATTAAAGAGGGATCTCCCCTACTCCATATTCTTTTCCAAGTCTTCTTGCTAAAACAAAGAAATAATCAGACAGCCTGTTAATATATTGAATTATAAAATCATTTACAGGTGCTTGTTGAGATAATGATATTACCAGACGCTCTGCCCTTCGGCAAACGGTTCTTGCTACATGTGAGTAAGATACTGTGATATGACCACCGGGAATAATAAATGATTTAAGTTCAGGAATCTCTGAATTCATTTCATCAATTTCATTTTCAAGAAAAGTTATATCATCTTCTTTTAACTTAGGTAATTTTTTAAAATCATCATGATTTTCTGCGGCAAGATGAGATTGTATAACAAACAGTTTCTTCTGTATAATAAGTAATTTATCTCTGAATAAATCAGGAATACCTGAATCTCTCAGCATTCCTGTAAAAGAATTAAGTTCATCCACAGTACCATATGCTTCGATCCTGATATGATTTTTAGGTACTCTTCGTCCTCCTAAGAGTGAAGTTTCTCCCCTATCACCTTTTCTTGTATATATTTTCACAAATTTAGTTTTTTTATCTATATATCATTTAACAATTTATCTTGAAAAAGGTTGAGAATCGAATCCTGAGAATTCTTTTCTAAGATACTTGTAATAACCAGCAATAGCAACCATAGCAGCATTATCAGTACAATATTCAAATTTAGGTATATATATTTCCCATTTATGTTTTTCACTTAACTTCATCAAAGTTTCCCTTAATCCTGAATTTGCAGATACTCCTCCGGAAATAGATATATGATTTATTCCTGTTTCCTTTGCAGCTTTTTCGAGCTTATTCATTAGAATAGATATTATTGAATATTGAACAGATGCACATAAATC
>JAUZOY010000022.1 GCA_030706235.1 Bacteroidota bacterium
AATGCTGCTTCAGGATATTCATCTACTTCACCATCCATGATCATATTGAATCCCTTAATTGTATCTTCTATTGAAACAAAAGCTCCGGGAAGCCCTGTAAACTGTGTTGCTACAAAGAATGGCTGAGAAAGGAATCTCTGAACCCTTCTTGCACGGTTAACCACAAGTTTATCTTCTTCTGATAATTCATCCATTCCAAGAATTGCAATAATATCCTGAAGTTCTTTATATCTCTGAAGTATTCCTTTTACTCTTTGTGCAGTATTATAATGTTCTTTACCAACTACTTCAGGAGAAAGTATTCTTGAAGTTGAATCAAGAGGATCAACTGCAGGGTAAATACCAAGTTCTGAAATCTTACGGCTTAATACTGTTGTAGCATCAAGGTGAGAGAAAGTTGTTGCCGGAGCAGGGTCAGTCAAGTCATCTGCAGGAACATATACTGCCTGTACAGAGGTAATTGAACCTCTTTTTGTAGATGTAATTCTTTCCTGCATTAAACCCATTTCTGTTGAAAGTGTAGGCTGATAACCAACAGCAGAAGGCATACGGCCAAGAAGTGCTGATACTTCAGAACCTGCCTGCGTGAATCGGAATATATTATCTATAAAGAAAAGGATATCTCTTCCTCCTGATTTTTCATCACCATCACGGAAATATTCAGCAAGCGTCAAACCTGAAAGAGCAACTCTTGCACGTGCTCCCGGAGGCTCATTCATCTGACCGAATACTAATGTAGCCTGAGACTGTATCAATTCATCCATTTTAACTTTAGATAAATCCCAGCCTCCTTTTTCCATATCTTCTTTGAAATCATTACCATAACGAATAACGCCGGATTCAATCATTTCCCTCAATAAATCATTACCTTCACGTGTTCTTTCTCCTACTCCTCCAAATACAGAAAGTCCTGAATAACCTTTTGCGATATTGTTTATCAATTCCATAATGATTACAGTCTTTCCAACACCTGCACCACCGAATAAACCGATTTTTCCTCCTTTTGCGTATGGTTCAAGTAAATCAATAACCTTAATTCCGGTGAAAAGCACTTCTTTGGAAGTTGATAATTCTTCATATTTAGGAGGGTCTCTATGAATAGGATAACTGTGTTCTTTAGTTACCTTAGGAAGTCCGTCAATTGATTCACCAATTACATTAAACAATCTGCCTCTGACTGCTTCGCCTGTTGGCATTGATATATTATCCCCTTTTGCAATAACAGGCATTCCTCTTCTAAGTCCATCAGTAGAATCCATTGCTACAGTTCTTACTGTATCTTCACCTATATGCTGCTGTGTTTCAAGAACTATAACATTTCCTGCATCATTTGTCACTTCAAGTGCTTCGAATATTTCAGGAAGCTTTTCTACCTGTTCAAAAGTCACATCAATTACAGCACCTATAATTTGGGATATTTTTCCTATGTTTTGAGACATATTGTACTATTAATTAGTTAATTTCAATATATTAAATAAGGGAATTTCTTCTCATCATTTAAGTTTACGAAAATAGAAATTTTTATTTTAATAAAATTATTTTTTTTTAAAACATAAATTCATTTTGGGTATCATATTGAATATAAACCTGATAATTCTATTGGAATTTTTAATTTAATTGTAATTATTTTAAAAAATTGATTTTATTTTATTTTTTAAACAATTTGGCGAAAACGATTTCATAAGCTTATAGTCTGATAAATAGGCTATTACGCCCTTCATAAAGGGAGAAAGGTTGAGGGTGAGTACCTAATTTTCAGCTATATATAATTATTCTTAATAATTCAAAACAGTTCCTTAGTAAAGATTTAGCAAATATTTTGCAATTTTGCAATTCTAAATTATTCAAATAATAGGAAATGATAATAAAAGGTAAGGTAATTGAAGGGGAAAAAATCGGAAGAACTTTAGGTTTTCCTACAGCTAATATTGAACCGGTTGAAGGTTCTGTTATCCCTGAAAGAGGGGTATATGCTGTATTAGTAATAATTGAAGGAAAAAATTATAAAGGGATGATGAATATTGGTTACCGACCTACCTTGAATATTCCCGGATTAAGTATTGAAGTAAATCTATTTGAATTTGATGAAGATATATATGGAAAGGATATTGAAGTTCAAATAGTAAAGAAAATTAGAGATGAAGTTAAGTTTAATGGAATTGAAGAATTAAAAAAACAAATTTTTAAGGATAAAATTATTGTTAACGACATACTATCTCACTGATAATGTATAATTTTCCTCTTATTGACCCCTCTCACTTATGGAGAGGGGTCAATAAGAGGATAATTATTTATTAAGCCTGCAAAGAATCTATTTCATGTAATGATTTTCTTATTTCTTCTGAAGAAACTTCATAATCAACCATATTACCTGACAGATATGATTCATAAGAGGACATATCGAAATTACCATGACCTGACAAATTAAACAAAATTGTTTTGGACTTTCCTTCCATCTTGCATTTTTCGGCTTCACGTACTACCTGTGCAATTCCATGAGTAGATTCAGGAGCTGGAAGTATTCCTTCGCTTTGTGCAAATTTAAGCCCTGCATCAAAACATTCAAGTTGGTTGATTGCCTGTGCTTCTATAAGTTTATCTCTCAATAACTGGCTAATAATTGCACCTGCTCCGTGATAACGTAACCCTCCTGCATGTATTGGAGAAGGATTAAAGTTATGTCCCAGTGTATACATAGGGATAAGAGGAGTCATACCAAAAGTGTCACCAAAATCGTAACGGAATTCCCCTCTCGTAAGTTTTGGACATGATGCAGGTTCAACAGCAATAAAACGGATATTTTTCCCTTCTTCTAAATTTAATCTCAGGAATGGGAATACAATACCACCAAAATTAGAGCCTCCACCTATCGGTGCAATAACCATATCCGGCATGTCACCTGCTATTTCAAATTGTTTGATTGCTTCAAGTCCTATTACAGTCTGATGTAACAAAACATGATTCAATACGCTTCCCAATGCATACTTAGTGTCATCTCTCATAACAGCACGTTCTACAGCCTCCGAAATTGCAAGGCCCAAACTTCCGCTATTTTCCGGATCCATAGTTAATATCTTTCGACCGGCTTCAGTGTTTTTGCTGGGTGAAGCAAACACTTTTGCACCAAAAGTATTCATAAGTATTTTACGATAAGGCTTTTGATTATAGCTAATCTTTACCATATAAACTTCACATTCAAGTCCCAACATCTGGCAAGCAATACTTAATGCAGTTCCCCACTGACCTGCACCTGTTTCGGTTGTAAGTCGTTTAATTCCTTCTTTTTTATTATAATACGCCTGCGCTATAGCAGTATTAGGTTTATGAGATCCGGCAGGACTTACTCCTTCATATTTATAATATATTTTTGCAGGTGTATCCAATAATTTTTCAAAACCATATGCCCTAATTAATGGAGATGGTCTCCAGATTTTATATATATCTCTGACTTCTTCAGGTATAGGAATATATTTCTCAGTACTTACCTCTTGTTTTATGAGTTCCATTGGGAATAATGGCTGTAAATCTTCGGGAACTACCGGCTTTTTGGTCACCGGATGTAAAGGAGGTAATGGTTTATTTGGCATATCTGCCATAATATTATACCAATTTTCAGGTATTTCTTTTTCAGATAAAAGGATTTTTTTTTCCATTTTAATATACTAAATTTATAATGTATTCTTATTTAAAAATAATCACGTGGTCTTATTTGCCTGCTAAGATACATAAATATTTTTATTCATCGTATTATCGCAATAACAACTGAATAAACACAATACTGGCATTAAAGCTAAAATGCATTATCATGCCGTACAATATATTTCTGTACCTGGCTCGGAGATATCCCAGCACTAATGCAAAAGGGAATATCCATATCCATGAGACCGGAGAGAAATGGAGACTGGCAAAAAGTATTGATGATATGATTATTGCCGGTTTTAATCTTGTTAACGTATACAACTCATTAAATACTATTCCTCTGAATGCGATCTCTTCAAATAAAGAAGGAAATAAAGCTGTGGATAATAAAGTAAATAGCATTGGCGCAGGTGAATCTTTATAAAAATCATAATATATCTTTTCTGTAAGATTTAATACATTCTGATTAAAATAGGTTACAACAAAATACACAATTAATGCTAAAACAACTGATAATGATAATATTTCAACAATAACAAGTGCTTTTAAACTTCTTATTTTTAATAATTTCAATACAGATTTGTTTTTGGTAAAAAGAAAACCAACAACAATTAAAGCAAATAAGGAATCAGAGATTAACAGTGTATAATAATGACGTGCATATCTTGTAAAATTCAGAATAATAATGTATGTAACTAAAGTAAAAAAAAATATTAACAACTTCTTAATATGAGAGCTGTTGTTACTATTGTATTCATTTTCAAGCTTTGCTCCACATTTATGACAGTATGAAGCATTGACATTATTCTCTGCAATACATTTTTTACATATCGTTTTCAATATTCAGGTCTTTAGCTTTTTTAATTGATTCCAGTTCTTTTTCAAGCTTTTCAGCATCTTTAACACCTAAATAAGCATAAATAAAGGCAAAAATTATAAATGCTTTAATAATTATACCATTGAGTATAGATTTGGGATCATTAATTGCGCCTATAACACTTAGGACTATATAGATAAAAAATCCCGTCAGAATTGCCGGAAAAGGATTTTTCATACTCCATATCCCTAATCCGAAATATATTACCGCACTTATCATTATTCCCAAAATTACAGATATATTGATCTTGCCCGTAACAATCAAAACGATACCAAATAAAAGATTCAATCCAGCCAATATAAACAGAATATTTCTGCCTTTATTAATTGCTTTTTTCTGTTCTTTAAGTAATAATTTCTTATTCCTTATATTCCAGATAAAATTTCTCATTTCGGTCTGTGTTCCTCTTTGTGGAAATCCGCAATTCGGACAAAAAGTATCATCTTGGGTTAAACCTATAGATTTACAATAATGACATTTTGTATAATCTTCTATAACAATATGACATTTTTCTCTTAATCTTTTTATTTCTAAATGTCCGGATATAAATCTCATTGTAAGGTATTAATTACGCAAGATCCATTGCAATTAAGACCAACAAAGATAATAATAAATTAGATTATCACCAAAATATTTATGATAAAATCTAAATGATTTTGTTTTTCAATAAACTTTACTATTCCTGATAATAAATTCTTTTTACTCTTCTTGAAATATTTGTAAGTATTTCATAAGGTATTGTTCCTGATTGACGAGCCAGTTCTGCAATAGGATAATAATTTCCAAAAACTATTACTTCATCTCCTTCTTTAACAGGAATATTTGTTACATCAATCATACACATATCCATGCATATATTTCCCACGATATTTGCCAATACACCATTAACCATGACTTTTCCCACTCCATTACTTAATCTTCTGCTAAGTCCGTCTGCATAACCTATTGCAATAGTTGCAATCTGCATATTCTTTCGGGCTATCCATTTACGATTATATCCGATTGACTCATTAAGCGGAACATTCTTTATCTGAGAAATTACAGTTTTAAGAGTACTTACATTAATGAGATTTTCCTGCTCTTTTGCATTAAAAGATATACCATAAAGACCTATTCCAAGTCTGACCATATCAAACTGGAAATCCCTGAATCTTACTATTCCTGCAGAATTAAGGGCATGTACAAGTATAGGATAATCAAACGATGACTTAATTTTCTCTGTAATCTCGGTAAAAAGAGTTAATTGACTCATGGTAAAGTCATCCAATACAGGATCGTCTGTTGCCACAAGATGTGTAAAAACAGAACTGACCTGAATCTTTTCATTTGCTTTTATCCTTAATATTAATTCATCTGTATCTTCTTTTTCAAAACCAAGTCTGTGCATTCCTGTATCAATTTTCAGATGTATAGGAAATTTATCAGTGGTTTTGTTTTTACTCAAAGCATTTTCTAAAAATCCTAAAACTCTGAAACTGTATATCTCAGGCTCAAGATTATATGTAATCATATTATCTATAGAAGATTCTTCAGTATTCATTACCATTATAGGCATAGTTATTCCGGCTTTCCTTAATTCTATACCCTCATCCGCATAAGCTACTGTAAGATAATCAACCCTGTAAAACTGTAAAAGATTTGCAATTTCAAAACTGCCACTACCATAAGAAAATGCTTTAACCATGGCCATTAGTTTAGTTCCAGGTTTTATCAACGATCTGTAGTAATTAAGATTATGAATAATTCCGTTAAGATTTATTTCAAGTACAGTTTCATGAGCTTTCTGTTGTATAATATTACTTATCTTCTCAAACTCAAATATACGTGCCCCTTTAAGAAGTATTGTTTCATTACTAAACATATAAGGATTAAATTCTTTTATAAAATCATCTGTTGAATTATAAAAAGATTTTTCAATGTCAAATCTGTCTTTTTGAAATGATAGAGACTTACCAATACCAATAATTCTGTTAATGCCTTTTTCTTTAAGCATTTCTGAAACTTCACTATAAAGGTCAATGTCACTTTTTCCGCTTTGCAATATATCAGATAATATGATTGTCTTTTTCTTATGTTGCTTTTGCTGATTCATAAAATCAAGAGCAATTGTAAGTGAATCCAGATCTGAACTATAGCTATCATTTATGACAGAACAATTATTAACCCCTTCCTTTAACTCAAGTCGCATTGCTATTGAGCTGAGGTTCTTTATCCTGTTTTTGATAGTATCGTTATCATATTCCATCCATAACATTGTCAACCAACAATGTATAGCATTTTCTATTGATGCATCATCAATAAATGGTATTTTTATATCTAATTCATTATTTTTATAAATACCTTTTATTTCTGTTTTTTGATTCTGTTTATTAATACTTGTTATTAATAAATCAGCATTTGTAGATTTTGACCAGCTAAGTAAATTCTTATTATTAAATATTTCAGATCTTATGATTCTTTCTTTTATGCTGTGATAGTCAGAACAGTAAATAAGTGTTTCAACCTTTGTAAATAATTTAAGTTTCTCTCCGATTTTATGATTCTGATGAATAAAATTCTCATCATGAGCTGTACCAATATTAGTAAATATCCCTATTGTTGGCTGAATAACACTTTGTAGTTTATCCATTTCATCTGATTCAGATATACCTGCTTCAAAAATTCCTATTTCGTGACTATCATCCATCTGCCATACAGACAATGGTACTCCTACCTGTGAATTATAACTTTTGGGACTTCTCACCACATTCTTATCTTCACTTAGTAACTGATACAACCATTCCTTCACAATAGTTTTGCCATTACTACCGGTAATTCCTATTACAGGAATATCAAATCTTCTTCTATGATATGCTGCCAATGCCTGAAGTGCAGTTAATGTATTCTTTACTACAATAATATTGGCTTCATATTTTTCAATTCCTTCAGGAACAACTGAAACCACAAAATTTCTTATACCTTTTTCATATAAATCATTGAAGTATATATGACCATCATGATGCTTTCCTATAATGCAAAAAAACAGGGAATTCTCTACATTATAAAGTTTTCTGCTATCAAGTCCAATGTGTTTAATTACAACTTCTTCAGGTATTGCTTTTATCAAACTCCCTTTTATTATACTAATAACCTCTTTTACGCTATACCCAGCATTATTCATCAAATTATTTATTTTATTTATTAAATCTGTGGTTTTATATCCTATTAAAATCGTGCAAAAAACATACCATAATCAGAAGGAAATAATCCTTTTATTTTTGCTTTCCTCCTTAATATATACATTTATTGTATCTTCAGGTAGTAATTCAGTTATCATTTCAGGCCATTCGATGAAACAATAATTGTCACTGTAGAAATAGTCTTCATAACCAATATCATAAACCTCTTTTATATTTTTAATTCTATAAAAGTCAAAATGGTATATTGGTTTACTTTCTTTTGTAGTATATTGGTTTATAATTGAAAAAGTCGGACTTAGTACAACATCCCTTACCCCTAATTTTGAACAAATAACTTTAATAAATGTAGTTTTACCTGCACCCATTCCTCCATAAAATGCAAACAATCTTGAGGTATTATGAACTTCCAATAATGTTTCTGCAATTTTATCAAGTTGACTTAATTTATTACATACAAATTCTTTCACTAATATTCAATTATCTATAGGTATAAACTTTTTGTACACAGCTTTGCACCTGCCTCTTATTTCATTTTCGGTTGCAAAGTTACAAAAGGAATTAACATTTCCTCCATTGAAATACCACCATGTTGAAAAGTATTTCTGTAATAATTTACATAATGGTTGTAATTGTTTGGGTATGCAAAAAATCTGTCTTCTTTAGCGAATATATAAGTGGAAGCTATAGAATCCTTTGGTAAAAATATTTCAGATGGATTTCGGACTTCATATACATCTTTAGGATTATACTGTAAAGTTTTACCAACCTTATATCTTAAATTAGTTGTAATTTCTTTTGTTCCAATTACTTTTGACGGAGTATCTACATGTACAGAACCATGATCAGTAGTAATTAAAAGTGTAATATTTTTTTCTGAAAGGAACTTAATTATTTCAAAAAGCGGAGAATGCTGAAACCATGACAATGTCAATGACCGGTAAGCAGATTCATCACTTGCAAGTTCTTTGATAACATCCATTTCAGTTCTTGCATGAGATAACATATCTACAAAATTATAAACTATCACATTAAGTTTATTGCTCATCAGATTGGATAAACTTTCTGAAAGCTTTTTTCCGAAAGAATAGTTCAGAACTTTATAATATGAAAATTTAATATTTTTTGATAATCTTTTTAATTGAATTTCTAAAAGATCAGCCTCATGATCATTCTTTCCCATTTCATCATCATCATTATCTGACCAGAATTGTGAATAATATTTGCGAATCTCAGATGGCATCAAACCTGCAAAAAATGAATTTCTTGCATATTGAGTAACTGTTGGAAGAATACTACAATAAACTTGTTCGTTTTCTGTATAGTACAATTCATCAATTATCGGTTGCAGAACTTTCCATTGATCATACCTCAGATTATCAATAAGCAAAAGGAATACAGGTCTATCCTTATCAAGCAAAGGTGAAACTTTATTTTTGAATATAGTATGTGACATCAAAGGAGTATCTTTTGTTTGAGTAACAAGCCATTTTGCATAATCCTTTTGTATAAATTTTGAAAACTGTGCATTTGCCTCATTCTTTTGCAATCTGATAATATCCTGAAGACTGGTATCTTTTGATTTTTGTAATTCCAGATCCCAGTATACAATTTTTTTATATAACTCTACCCAATCATCAAAATCCCTGACATCGGACAAAGCTAAAGTTATATTTCTTAATTCCTGTTGAAAGCTAATAGTAGTTTTTTCATTTATAAGCTTTTTATTATCAAGGTTTTTCTTAATTGATAAAAGAATCTGATTAGGATTTACAGGCTTGATCAAATAATCAGCTATTTTATTGCCTATAGCATCCTCCATGATAGTTTCTTCTTCACTTTTGGTTATCATCACTACAGGAATATTCGGATGTGTATTTTTTATCACATTCAGTACTTCGAGACCCGACATACCGGGCATATTTTCATCAAGAAAAACTATATCGAAATTATATTTTCCTATCAGTTCCAGAGCATCATTACCACTAACAGCTGTAATAACCTCAAATCCTTTTTCATTAAGAAAAAGAACATGTGATTTTAATAAATCTATTTCATCATCAACCCATAATATAGTCGTCTTCTGCATAAATTCGGATTATTTGTAATTTTATTTTAATGTACAAAAGCAATATTTACATAAACGTAATTTTGTAATCTTTCTTACAAAAATTATGTTGAATATTATTATCGGAAATAATACTTTAATTTATCTATCTTAAAAGAGTGTATTAGTAAATATTAGCAGCAACTTCTGAAATTAATCTACCCCCGATTTATTACAGCCTACTCTCCGAACTCCCAACTTAATAAACTTTTAACTTTATAAACGTACAACTCACCGTTTATTCTTCAAAGTCTTCAGGAAGTTCCATATTATGGTAGACATTCTGAACATCATCATCATCTTCAAAAGCATCTATCATTTTCAATACTTTTCTGGCAGTTTCAGTATCCACTTTGGTTAAAGTTTTAGCTATTCTCTGTAGTTCTGCGCTTTCCGGTTCAATTTTCATTTCTTCAAGTTTTTTCTGCATTGAACCAAAATCTTCTAAAGCTGTAGTAACTGTAAAGAAACCATCTTCAAGTACTACATCTTCAGCACCTGCTTCTATGAGTTCCATAGTAAAATCATCTTCTACCAGATTACCTTCAGGTATAACAAAGATTCCTTTTCTATCAAATAAAAATGCAAGAGAACCATTTGTGCCAAGATTTCCATTATATTTATTGAATATTGAACGTATATCACTTACTGTCCTTTGAACATTGTCTGTTGCACATTCAATAAATACAGCAATACCTGCCGGAGCATATCCTTCATAATTTACTTCAGAATAGTTTGCACTATCCTTGTCAGAACCTTTATTAATAGCTCTCTGAATGTTATCCTTTGGCATATTAACACCTTTTGCATTTGTTATTGCTAAACGCAAAGAAGGATTAGAATCCGGATCAGGACCTCCCATTTTTACAGCAATTGTAATATCCTTTATTATTTTTGAGAATGCTTTAGATCTCTTTGCATCAAGTGCTCCTTTTTTTCTTTTAATTGTTGACCATTTATTGTGTCCTGACATAAAATACTAATACCTGTTTAAAATTATTAATAATATTATTTGTTTTCTAATTGTGGCTAAAGCCGTTATATGATAATTGTTTATATCACAACTGAAAAGCTGTAATATTTATTTCAATATTACTCTGTTTTTTGTTTTTTCTCTTTTTTCCCTGCTTTAAGTCCCATTTTTTCAAGTACATCATTACTTTTGTCTAGTTTAGTATTAACATACAGAATTGTAGTGCTTCCTGCTTTATCAAGAATCATATCATATTTTGAATCAGCGGCAACATCTTCAATTGCTTTATATACTTTATCCTGGATAGGTTTAACAAGAGTCTGACGTTTTTTGAATAATTCTCCATCTTTACCAAATCTTTGTTTTTGAAGATCCTTAACTTCCTTTTCTTTTTTAACAATCTCATCTTCTCTTTTCTTTTTCATTTCTTCGGGAAGAAGTACCTGATCTGCCTGAAATGCTTTATATAACTTATCAATTTCTGAAAGTTTAGCTTCAATTTCTTTCTGCCATTGTATTGACAAATTATCCAATTCAGTCTGAGCCGATTTATATTCAGGAACATTATCAAGAATATAATCTGTATTTACATAAGCATACTTCTGGGCAAAAGAATTATATGTTGTAAAAAAGAAAAGTATTACTGTAATTATCAACGTATTTCTCATAATTATTTCATTTAAATTATATAGACAAAGATTTATTAATTCTACCAAATAATTTACTATTATGCAAAAATACAAATTATTTTTTTAATCATTATTCAGTTTCTTAATACTCATTAATTAAATTAATAGTATTTTTGCTTCAAAATGTATTAATTTAATTAACTAAATATATGAAAAAAAGCTGGATAATTATAGGCATAGTAATAATTTTTATTATCATCTGTTATGCTTCAATCAAATCGACATATAATAATATGGTACGTCTTGATGAATCAGTCTCAGAAAGTTGGGGTCAGGTACAAAATGTATATCAGAGAAGACTTGATCTTATTCCTAACCTTGTAAATACAGTAAAAGGTTATGCTACACATGAAAAAAGCACATTACAGGCAGTTGTTGAAGCAAGGGCAAAAGCAACAGGAATAAATATTGATCCAAGTAAACTAGATGCAAATTCTCTTCAAAAATTTCAGCAGGCACAGGGTGCACTAAGTTCTGCTCTTGCACGACTCATGGTGGTAGTTGAAAAATATCCAGACCTTAAAGCAAATCAAAACTTCCTCGAGCTTCAGGCCCAACTTGAAGGTACTGAAAACAGGATTGCAGTTGAAAGAAAGAAATTTAATGAAGCAGCTAAAAATTATAATACATATACCCGCTCATTCCCTGCAAACATATTTGCAGCAATGTTTAATTTTACAAGAAAAGCATATTTCGAAGCTGAACAAACTGCTAATAAAGCTCCTGAAGTGAAGTTTTAGAATAAAGTAGTAAAAAATTTCTATCAAAAATTCCATTTGACCTCACTATCTAAACATTGGTTTTGAAATTATTGTAATGATTATCAGATAAATAATTTAATTCTTAATGCATTATATTAGTAATTTAATTCTATTTGGATAACTTTGGTATGATATTTGTTGATAATATACCTGTTTTTATGTGATTATTTCCATAGTAATTCATAAATTCAGATAATAAAATTTTAAAACTTTTTATTTATTAATTAATTAATTAACACATAGAGATGAGAAAATTATTCACATTTTTTGTTATTGCAGGAATGATGTCATTCGTTGCATGTGGACCTAGCGCAAAAGATAAAGAAGCTCAGGAAAAGAAAATGAAAGATTCTTTAGCAGAAGTTGCAAAACAAGATTCTATTGCTAAAGCTGAAGCAGCTAAAATGGCTGAACAAGCAAAACAAGATTCTATTGCTAAAGCTGATTCATTAGCTAAATCTGAAGATAAGAAAGCTCCAAAAGGGAAAAAAGCAAAAAAATAATTACCTTTTAAAGTAATCTTTATAAAAAAAAGAGTGTTATATCTTAACACTCTTTTTTTATGTCTATTTTTGCACAAAAATTAAATATCCTGCTTTGAATTATTATATTGAGACTTATGGCTGTCAGATGAATTTTGCTGACTCCGAAATTGTAGCTTCAATCATGAATGATAATGATTACAAGCTTACTAAAGACATCAAAAATGCTGATGTAATTTTCGTTAATACCTGTTCTATAAGGGACAATGCCGAACAGAGAGTCAGAAACCGCTTTAAAGAATTTTATTCACTTAAGAAAAAGAGACCATCACTTATTGTGGGAATGCTTGGCTGCATGGCCGAAAGATTAAAAGATCAACTGCTCGAAGAGGAAAGGATCCTTGACTTAATAGTAGGTCCTGATGCTTATAAAGATATCCCTTTACTTATAGAAAACGTAAGAAAAGGTGTTAAAGGAATAAATGTTATTCTTTCAAGTAATGAAACTTATTCTGAAATTCAACCTGTAAGGATAGACTCAAACGGAATAACTGCATTTATTTCCATAATGAGGGGTTGCCAGAATTTTTGTTCATATTGTGTTGTTCCTTACACAAGAGGCAAAGAACGTAGCCGCTCCGCTGATACTATCATTACTGAAGCAAAGAGATTATTCGAAAACGGATACAGAGAAGTAACTCTGCTTGGACAAAATGTAAACTCATATAATTTTACTTCAGATAAAGAGTCTATCAGCTTTGCACTTCTACTTTCCGATGTAGCTGCTATAAATCCACTTCTCAGAGTCAGATTTGCAACTTCACATCCTAAAGATATGTCAGATGAGTTGCTTCATACTATTGCAGATCACCCTAATATCTGCCGTTCAATTCATCTTCCTGTTCAATCGGGTAACAATAGAATTCTCGGACTTATGAACAGAAAATATACACGTGAATGGTATATGAACAGAATTGAAGCAATACACAGAATCATACCCGATTGCTCCGTTTCAACTGATATAATTGCAGGATTTCCCGGAGAAACTGAAACAGAACATAACGATACACTTTCTTTGATGGAATGGGCTAGGTTTGAATTTGCTTATATGTTTAAATATTCTGAACGTCCCAATACAGCAGCTGCAAAAAAATATACGGATGATATTCCGGAAGAAATTAAAATAAGAAGGCTGGAAGAAATAATTAAATTGCAGAATAAACTCTCTTACGAAAGTAATATTAAAGACATTAACAAAACTCATGAAGTTCTTATCGAAGGAGTTTCTAAAAGATCAAAATCACATCTCTTTGGAAGAAACAGTCAGAATAAAGTTATAATTTTCCCTGCAGGAGAACATAAACCTGGAGAATATGTTAATGTCTTTGTAAACAGATGTACACCGGCAACACTTATTGCTGATAAATAGAAATGATTATTTATTTCTTTGCGGGCTTTGCGTGAAAAATAAAGATACTGTTTTTGAATTTATATCAACAACCATTTGAATATGTCTTTATAGTTTCATTCAAAGCATCCATACTTACTTTGGATTTTTGAATCAAATCATTAACCATACCAGGCATTTCCTCCATATTGCCATTATCAAGAACCAGCTTTTCTATCATGATAAGTATATCTTTTAATTCATTAAGTCCGAATATTCCTACCGAAGACTTTAGCTTATGAGCTAAAGCTCTTATCATGTCCCAATCTTTTTGAGCAAGCAGTTCATTTATTCTTAAAATAGCTTCAGGTATCTGTTCAATTATCATATTCAGCATCTCCAGTTCAAATTCGTGGCTACCGTCAGACATTGTTTTAAGATATGTTAAATCCAAAGTCATTTTTTTTTCAGTCATTTTTTTCCCCTTTCTATTTTCAATTCTTATACAATGTAAAAATATTGTCTTTACTTTGCATTATATTCTAACTAAATACTTACTAATATTAATTAAATTCATGAACAAATTTACGAAAAAATTAAGTACGTTTTTATTTTTTACTATTTTATCTTTATTTTGTTTTAATGCTTATTCACAGGAAAAAGGAGGTACTATTGGAATTGATTCCATAAATAAGAAAATTGATAATCTTCAATCTCAATTCAAAGTATTTAAAAATCTTAAAATTTCCGGTTATATTCAGGCTCAATACCAAATTGCAGATTCTACAGGAGCAAAAACCTATGAAGGCGGGGATTTTGCATCAGGAGTGGATAAAAGATTTATGGTAAAAAGAGGCAGATTAAAAGTAGATTACAGCACTCCTCTTACTCAATATTTTATTCAATTTGATATGTCTGAAAAGCAATTTGCAACTAAAGACGCATATATAAGATTTACTGAACCCTGGTATAAAACAGTATCACTTACCACCGGAATTTTTTACAGACCATTTGGTCACGAATTAGCCAATTTTGATTCTCCTGAAAGATCCAGATATACACAAACCATTTTCCCCGGTGAAGAAGATTGCGGCGCAATGCTTACATTTCAGCTTCCAAACACATCACCACTGAATTTTATTAAAATTCAGGGAGGTATGTTTAATGGTATTGGCCCTACTGCTTCTGATTTTGATAAATATAAAGACTTTATTGGCCAGATTATTCTTAGTAAATCATTTTTTAACGGAAAACTTAAAGTCGGTCTGGGGGCCTCATATTACAATGGCGGTTTTGCAAATGCTACAAAATATGTATACTCTAACATATATACAACAAGTGACGGTATAAAAGTATTTTCATTTGATTCAAGTGCAACAAATAAAGGAAGCCGGGAAAAAAGAGAATACATGGGACTGGATTTCCAGATATATTATGATTCACCTATCGGACTCACAACTATAAAAGGTGAATGTGTTAAAGGAACCCAGCCAGGAACCATCTCCGCCAGTACTTCTGCAACAGTTCTTCCGACAGCCGATACTTATGTGCGAAATTTCAATGCCTATGATGTTTATTTTATTCAAAGAATCGGCAAATCCAAACATCAGATCATTATAAAATATGATATGTATGATCCTAATAAAGATGTTAATGGCAATGAAATCGGAGCCATAACTAAAGAACAATCTTTGAATAAAGTTGTAAAAGGAATAACTACTACAGGAACCGATCTTAAGTACCATACTCTTGGTCTTGGATGGATGTATAATTGGGATTCAAATATTACGATTACTGCATACTACGACAATGTTAAAAATGAAACTACTAAAAACATTGATTTTCTAAAAGACTCTAAAGGAAAAATTTCAGGTCAAACATATATTAATGATTTCAAAGATAATGTCTTCACTCTAAGAATTCAATATAAATTCTAAAAATATCTGACAATTTGTTATAGTTGTCAATTTCATTCTGATTTAAAAGCAGAAAAAAAACAACCCTTCAGGATATATGCAACCTGAAGGGTTGTTTTTTTTATTAATACCCTAACACATTATTTATCAATTCGTTTTGTCATTTAACTTAATTACTGCAATTCATTTAACAATTATTTAACAGTCGCTTAACAGCCATGTAACATTAGAACTGTTTTTTTGCATCGTATTTTAAATGTAAAATTAATTAAGTAAAAATTATGAACAGAATTACCAGAAAATTTAGTATCTTCGTTATGGCAATATTCTTATTATTCGCCACAAAAATTTATTCACAGGAAAGTCAAAATTTAGGTTTCGACACTTTGAATAATAAAATCGAACATCTACAATCTGAATTTAATCTTTTTAAGAATTTGAAAATTTCAGGTTATATCCAGGCTCAGTATCAAATCGCAGATTCTGCCGGCATAAAAACTTATGCTGGTAAGGATTTTCCTGCAGGTGTTGATAAAAGATTTTCCCTTAGAAGAGGCAGAATAAAATTTGCATATTCAACAGAACTTACTCAATACGTATTACAATTTGATGTTACAGAAAATCAGTTTGCAACTAAAGACGCATACGTCAGATTCACTGAACCATGGGCAAAAACCATATCACTTCAGGCAGGAATTTTCGACAGACCATTCGGTTATGAAATAGATTACTCTTCCAGCCTGAGAGAATCCCCTGAACGTTCAAGATTCACCCAGACATTATTTCCCGGAGAAAGGGACTGTGGAGCAATGCTTGTATTCCAGCTTCCAAAAACCTCACCTTTAAACTTCATTAAAATACAGGGTGGTATGTTTAACGGAATAGGCCCTTCTGCTCCTGACTTTGATAAATATAAAGACTTTATCGGTCAGATTATGCTAACCAAATCATTCTTCAATGAAAAACTAAAGGTCGGTCTTGGTGCTTCATATTACAACGGCGGTTTTGCAACTGCAACAAAATATGTTTATAAAGACATCGTAACTACTGCAAACGGAGCAAAAGCTTATAAAGTTGATTCAACTACATATGCAAAAGGAAACGAAGTAAAGAGAGAATATATGGGTATAGATTGTCAGATAACTTATGATTCTCCAATAGGAATTACAACCTTAAGAGGCGAATGTATTCAGGGTAAACAACCAGGGACCAATGCATCAAGTGCTTCTCCTACTTCTGCACTCTCAGGTGATGTATACATTCGTAATTTCAACGGATACTATGTATACTTTGTTCAGAATATTGCAAAAACCAAGCATCAGTTGGTCTTAAAATATGATATGTATGATCCTGATAAAGATGTTACGGGTAGTGAAATCGGCATACTTAGCACAGAAAAAAACAAAAATAAAATTGTTACAAATGCAGGCGATGTTAAATTCTCTACTTTAGGATTTGGTTGGATATACCATTGGGATTCAAATGTTAAAATCATGGCTTACTATGATATGGTTAAGAATGAATCTACCAAACTTGCTGCATATTCAAAAGATTTAAAAGATAATGTATTCACATTAAGAGTTCAATATAAATTTTAATAATTATAAATAATTAAATTAATAGAAAGAAAATGAAAAAAATAAGTATTTTAGCATTAGCCCTTATATTTACAGGAACAAATATACTTTGGGCTCAAAGATTGAAAATTAAAGGAAGTGACACATGCCTTCCATTATCTCAGAAAGAAGCTGAGAAATACATGAAAAAGAATTCAGGAAGTTCCATAAATGTGACAGGTGGCGGTTCAGGAGTAGGATTTGCAGCTCTGATAAACGGAACTACTGATATAGCACATGCTTCACGAAGCATCAAAATGGATGAAAAGCTTAAGCTACAGGAAGCCGGTAAATCCTATAAAGAAAAAATTATTGCTTACGATGCACTTGCAGTTGTTGTTAATAAAGCAAACAAAATCACCCAGTTAAAAAGAGAACAACTGGAAGGTATATTTACCGGAAAAATAACCAACTGGAAACAGGTTGGAGGAGATGATATGAAAATCATTGTCTACTCAAGAGAATCAAGTTCAGGAACTTTCGAGTTTTTCAAAGAACATGTTATGAAGAATAAAAATTATGCTACTTCAGCTCTCCTTATGCCTGCAACGGGAGCAATAATCCAGGCAGTTAGTCAGACAAAAGGTGCTATCGGCTATGTAGGATTGGCTTATGTAGAAAAAGATGTGAAAACTTTAAAAGTTTCATATAATGGAGGTAAAACTTTTGTCGCTCCTTCTGTTGAAACGGCTAAAAACAAAACTTACCCTATTACCCGCCCTCTGTATTATTATTACCTTTCTTCATCCGAAAAACAGGTAAGTCCGTTTATCAATTATATTTTATCTCCCGAAGGGCAGCAAATTGTTGCTCAGGTTGGTTACATTCCTCTTAAATAAAATTTTGAACATTAAACTCTAATTAAATTATCCTGACAGGCTTTTTTCACCTGTCAGGTTTCATTAATAAAACTTTCAACTTTATGAACTTTCAACTTTATAACTTTATAAACTTCCATGCGTAAATATATTGAAAAATTTACTGAAGGCATTTTAATGGTTAGCAGCTCCATAACAACTATTATCGTACTGCTAATTATTATCTTCTTATTCAGGGAAGGCATTGGATTATTCAATGATACAGGTATATCTGATGATTATAAAGTAGCTGTTAATAAAAATAATTCTATAAGTACCTTATCAGCAAAGCAAATTAAAGATGTATTTAACCAGGATATTACAAACTGGAAACAATTAGGAGGCAAAGATGAAAGTATTATTTTATTCGGAATAAACGAAATAGGTACTTACTACTCTGAAGAACAATTAGGAGCTAACTTTGAGCATATGCCGGAAAAAGTTAATGAATTTGTTTCCAAACACCCCGGTGTACTTGCAGTATTTTCTCAAAAATTTATTCCTAAGAATTTCCAGGGTAAAGAACTCCATATTCATAAAATTAGCCTTACAAAGATGCTATTTGGGAAAGAATGGTATCCATCTTCCAGACCTGCCGCACTATTTGGAATTCTTCCCTTAATACTCGGTACATTATGGGTAAGCATCGGAGCTATTCTTATTGCGCTGCCTCTTGGTATGGCAACTGCAATTTATATGGCTGAAATAGCAAATAACAAAGTCCGCAATACATTAAAACCCATTATAGAATTACTTTCAGGAATTCCTTCTGTAGTTTATGGCTTTTTCGGTTTAATTGTTATCGTCCCATTAATTCAAACCACCTTTAATCTTCCTGTAGGAGAATCAGCATTAGCAGGTAGCATTGTTCTCGGTATTATGGCCCTGCCAACTATTATTACTATAGCTGAAGATGCCATAAGAACTACTCCCCGTTCACTGAAAGAAGCCAGCCTTGCTCTCGGAGCAAACAAATGGCAGACTATTGTCCGTGTTTGCATACCTTACGGCGCTTCAGGAATTACAGCAGGAATAATTCTCGGAGTAGGCAGAGCTATGGGAGAAACTATGGCAGTGCTGATGGTAACTGGCAATGCAGGAGTTATTCCTCATTCATTCCTTCAGCCGGTAAGAACAATTCCGGCAACAATTGCAGCTGAGCTTGGCGAAACAGCTGTCGGTAGTTCTCACTATAAAGCATTGTTTGTACTTGGCGCAATATTATTTATTATTACTCTGATAATTAATCTTATGGTTGAATTTGTCAAAGGTAAAAAGAGAATTTTATCTAATAATAGTTAAAAAACGATGTCAAAAAAATTAAATCAAATAATAGCATTCAATTTATTCCGTCTTCTCAGCTTCATTGTTGTAGGAGTCCTTTTTGCTATACTCGGATTCGTAATTATCAGGGGAATGAAAGTAATAAGCTGGGAATTTCTTACATCTATGCCGGAAGAGGGCATGACTAAAGGTGGCATTTTCCCTGCTATTATCGGAACTTTATGTCTTATGGCAGGAAGTATCATTGTTGCTTTTCCAATCGGTGTATTATCCGGTATTTATATGAATGAATATCTTAGAGAAACACGAAAAAAGAAATTCTTACGTATGATGACAAATAATCTTTCGGGAGTTCCTTCAATTGTATTTGGACTTTTCGGCATGGCTCTGTTTGTAAACCAGTTGAAATTCGGAGACTCAATTGTTGCAGGATCATTAACACTCGGATTATTGGTTCTGCCTGTAATTATAAGGACTACTGAAGAATCTTTAAAGTCAGTTGATGATTCATTCCGAATAGGAAGTTATGCTTTAGGCGCATCTAAATTACAAACTATTAAAAAGATTGTTTTACCAATAGCTTTCCCTAATATTATTACCGGGTTAATACTTTCAGTCGGAAGAGTCTCAGGAGAAACAGCT
>JAUZOY010000220.1 GCA_030706235.1 Bacteroidota bacterium
ATACATGATAATATAAGATTGAGAAGAATAAAAGGATAAGGATCAAAACTTCTATTCGTAAGAATATAAATATTTATCAATATCCAAACCAGTATGAAAAATCCAAAAGAAATAATAAAAGTCCAGCTACCTCCAAAAGAAGCAACTTTATCGGCAACTCTCTGTCCAAAAGTTAAATTTTGTAATTTTGAATCTTCTAATTTATCAACAAGAGAATCTCCATCATTCATGGTTTTAAGAACTGTTTTTTCTAGCTCAGTAATTTCTCCTTTTTCATCTCTTAAATAAGATTCTATATATCTCTCACGATAATTATTTAGTTCACTTAAAGCTAAAAAACCTTTTGAATTAAAATTAGGGTAATCCTTCTTAATTGTTTTAAGAATAGAAATTCTGATTGTCTTTGCGGATACTTTCTCTGATAATGGAAATTCCTGCCCGGTTAAATCACTTTTAAATGTTTGCATTTTAATAATTTATAGTATTTAGAAATAATATCTCACAAAAACTTCAATTGCCTGATATTCGGCCATACCGAGTTTATCATACAGAACGGCAGTTGCATGGTTTCTCTCTTCAGCTCTTTGCCAGAATTCTCTTGAATCGAATCCGGGAAATAATGGACGGTCCTTTTGAGACTGATGTTTAAAAATAGCATTTCTTTTAGCTAATGCTTCCTCAGGGCTTAATGGTACAGCCATATCAACCTGATCAATATCCCATTCCTGCCAAGCTCCCCTATATAACCATACTCTGCAATCCTTCATCCAGGTCTTGTCTTTTAAATTGTCTATTGCTTTTATTATAGCATTCATACAAACTCTGTGTGTACCATGAGGATCAGAAAGATCTCCTGCGGCATATATCTGATGCGGCTTTAATTTATTAATTATATCCGTTACTAACTTAATATCACCTTCTCCAAGCGGATTCTTTTTAACTTTTCCTGTATCATAAAATGGCATATCAAGAAAATGCACACGTTCCTCAGGTATTGACATATACCTTATTGCAGAAAGTGCCTCACCTTTTCTAATAGCTGATTTAATTTTCATAACTTCATCAGTATCTATTTGTCCCGGTTTTTTATTTTCAATTTCTTTTTTTATATGGTCATATATCTTATCCGTTTTATCAATTTGAATTTTAAAAATATTTTTATACTCACCGATAAATTGCAAATATCTGAGCACATCATGATCAAATACGGAAATACTTCCTGAGGTCTGATATGCAATATATACATCATGTCCCTGATCTGCAAGACGAGCCAGAGTTCCACCCATAGATATTACATCATCATCAGGATGAGGACTGAAGACCAATACTCTTTTGGGATATGGGGTTGATCTTTCAGGACGAGTCGAATCATCGGCATTTGGCTTTCCTCCGGGCCATCCTGTTATTGTATGTTGTAAATCATTGAATACTTTTATATTTATTTTATTTGCAGGACCATTTTCTGTTACGAGATCACTTAATCCATTATCATTATAATCCCTTTCAGTCAGCTTCATTATTGATTTATTTTGTTTCAAACATAACAATGTTACTGCTTTCCTTATCAACCTGTCATTCCATTGACAATTTCTAACAAGCCATGGGGTCTTTATTCTTGTAAGTTCAGCTGATGAAGCATCATCAAGCATCACTTTTGTATCCGGATGATTTTGAAGATAAGTTGTCGGAACATTATCTGTAACAGGTCCTTCAATCGCTTTTTTAATAATCTGAGCTTTCCCCTCACCCCAGGCCATCAGAATTATCCTTTTAGCTCTCATTATTGTTCCAACTCCCATTGTAATAGCTTTTAAAGGAACATTTTCTTCACCAAAAAAATCACTTGAAGCATCCGTCCGTGTCAGATAATCCAATGTAACTACTCTTGTAATAGAATTTATCGGTGATCCCGGTTCATTAAAACCAATATGCCCGGTCCTTCCTATGCCTAACAACTGCAGATCTATTCCTCCGTATGATTCAATCTTTTCATCATAACTTTGACAATACCCCGAAATCTTTTCCTTTGTCACCATACCATCCGGAATATTTACGTTTTCGGGTAAAATGTCTATATGATCAAACAAATGCTCATTCATAAATCTATGGTAACTCTGCAATGAATCCGGATGCATAGGATAATATTCATCCAGATTAAATGTAACTACATTTCTGAATGATAATCCTTCAGCATTATGCATTCTTACAAGTTCTTCATAAACAGTTATAGGTGATGAACCTGTAGGCAATCCAAGAATACAAAGTCTGTTCTGCTCCTGCTTTTCTCTTATCAGTGCTGCAACTTCACCGGCAACTGCAATTGAAGCTTGTAAAGCATCACTGAAAATAGAGGTTTCCATTTTTTCATACCTTCTCTCAAAATCGATACCTGATTTTTTACTATTGTTCATATTGCTATATTTTATTTAAAACTATTCATTTTCATGACAATTATTTACTTTCAAGTTGATATTATTACAAAATAACAAAAAAAATTTGTATTCATTAAATTTTAATTACTACTTTTGCAATCCAAATTTTAAAAGGAACATTAAGATGAAAAGGACATTTCAACCATCAGTAAAAAAGAGAATAAATAAACACGGTTTCAGAGAAAGAATGTCAACTGTTAACGGCCGTAAAGTATTAGCTGCACGCAGAGCTAAAGGAAGAAAAAGACTTACAGTTTCCAGCGAAAAAGTTTATAAAGGATAATTTAATCCTTATCACTTTATAATTTACTTCATAAAATATATAACCTCAGAGTTACATTATTAACTTTGAGGCTTTTTTATTTTTATAAATTTTATATCTGCTTACCTGCTCTAATATTTTAACATTCAAATATTTACATACATTTCTTTATACCACTATGTATTCCAGGAAAATTAGATAAAGGTTACAATAAGTTGAATATTAATTATTTTCGTTCTTAGTGTTAAAATCTTAGTGACCTTTGTGTTTAATCAGATAACTCATTAATAACACTCTCACTGAGTGAGTAGTTACCAGATTTTTAATTTTACGTCTGTTTAAAATGCCTCTTTTATTTTCTGGCTTTTACCATTAAACGAAAAACTATCCCCCATTTTCTTTCCCGCCATCACCTGAAATATTGGTACTGCCGGTGAAATTGCGAAATACATATTTCCATCCACATTTATCTTGCCAATACTTACAGATACAAAAAACCTGTTTTCTTCTGTTACAACAATAGATCCGAAAACAACACTTTCATTCACCTTTTCAGGGTCAATCCTCTGCAATAATTTTATTTCTTCAATATACTTGCTAAGCTGCTTTGCAAACATATCTTTCTTACTCAACTGCTGTGTTCTGAATGAATCATATCTATCCTTTGGCAAGCCATATTCATTTGCTGCCTGTTGCGCTTCTATCATCGCCTGTTCAGCATTATGAGCTTTCTCAATCTGAATATTTAAACATTCTTCTATTACTCTTTTCTTAATATCTATATTATTCATAATTATAATTTTTCCTTATTGTGCTAATATATTAAAAACTGTTTTGATTCATAAAAATTAAAATAAATTAACACATTTTTTTTAAAATTTAATTTTTCAAGATAAATATATTTTATATTTTTGTGTACAACAACATGAAAGCTATTAATCATATACCATTATTACGTCCATTTATTCCTTTTGTTGCGGGAATTATTTTTGCTGTCAATGAAGAAGTATTTGATATTAATATTTCTACAGTTATTTTTCTGACAATAATTCTGATAATAAATAACTTTATTCCATATTTCAACAGTAATTATTCTTATAGATGGTTCTTCGGATTTATAGCCTGCATATGTTTTTTTTTACTTGGATACAAAATCACTATCAATAATAATCTGACAAACAAGGAAAATCACTTCAGTAGATTTATTTTGTCAAATAAATATTTTATAGCAAAAGTCAGTGATTCAAAAACAGAAAAGGAAAAGACTTACAAGATTATAGTAGATGTAATCGGGACATATCAAAATAATAAGTTTATAAAAACAACAGGGAAGTCTTTACTTTACATACAAAAAGACATGTCTTCCGGAAATATCAACTATGGAGATGTAATTCTGATTAAAAATAAATTTAAAGAATTGGATCCTCCTTATAATCCTCATGCATTCGATTACAAAAAATACCTTGCATTTCAAAACATAAGCCATAAGTGTTATCTGTATAGTAATGATTGGGAAATGCTGAATCAAAAAATCTATAATCCACTTATTAATCACTCTTTGATAGCCAGACATAAAATACTGTCTGTGTTCAGGCAAAACAATTTCAGAGGAAGTGAATATTCTGTTGCAGCATCGCTGATTACAGGCTATACCGACAATCTTGATCCTGAACTTGTAAGAGAATACACTTCTGCCGGCGTTATTCATGTACTTGCAGTCTCAGGGATGCATGTTGCACTCATTTATCTGATAATTTCAAAATTACTGTTTTTCATGGGAAACAGAACTTATGAAAAAATTATTAAAGCGATTATATCGATACTTTTATTATGGTTTTATGCTGCAATAACAGGCTTTTGTCCTTCTGTATTAAGAGCAGGTGTAATGTTCTCATTTATAATAATCGGAACTACATTCGACAAAAATCACAACATAATAAATACTCTTATTGCATCTGCTTTCTTACTCCTCATTATCAATCCCTACTTTATAATGGACGTTGGTTTTCAGCTTTCTTACCTGTCGGTAATTGGGATAGTATCTATTAACAATCAATTGAATAGTATCGCAGTAAATAGAAATCGTATAATCAGAAATATTATTTCTGTCATGTTTGTTACTATTGCTGCACAGGCCTTTGTTTTTCCACTCAGTTTATACTATTTTCATAAGTTTCCTATTTACTTTCTTCCTGCAAATATGATAGTTATTCCGGTTTCAAATATAATTATCTATTTGGCAATATCACTGCTGTTTTTCTATCCTATTAAACTGATTGGGTCAATAATATCTTTTACAACAGTTAAGTCAATATATTTATTGAATAATTTTATTAATTACATTGATCATCTTCCCCATTCCGTAATCAATAATATTTATATAAATACTATTGAACTACTGATTCTTTACTCAATTGTAATACTCTTCTTTATCTATATTCTGAAGAGAACAAAATTTTCACTTATACTTTCCCTGACATTACTTCTGATTTTCATTTCAGAAAGGACATATCAGAGCTACAGACAAATACATCAACACAAATTAATAGTATATTATTCGCCTAAATCAACAGTTATTGAATTCATAAATGGTAAAAAAGCTGAATTA
>JAUZOY010000221.1 GCA_030706235.1 Bacteroidota bacterium
ATACAGATGATCTTGTATCGGCAGGTATAACGGATAGAATAATACGAAACAAAATTACAAGATAAATTAGTTGAAAGTTCAGACATCCAATACTATCGCAAAAAAGAGTGCTGCTATTTCAAAAACAGCAGCTTAAAATACGATATATATGCCTTGCTAATCAATTCATTACAATTCGCAACACTGCACCGTAACATATTATTAAAAAGAAAAGAAATAGATTTAATTTACTATAAAATATAGACAATATGTTGATATACAATAACAGGTCTTGGATGTCTGAAGTTAGTATTATGAAATTAAAAAGGTGCGTAGCAATGATGATGATATTTATAGAAAAAAAATATGATAAGTGTAAGATAAGTGTAAGATAAGTGTAAGATAAGTGTAAGATAAGTGTAGGATAAGTGTAGGATAAGTGTAGGATAAGTGTAGGATAAGTAAGGGATATACCAATAGTATAAAGATAGGAATATTCTTATTGTAATGAAACATTTGAAATCAGGGTTCGAAATGATGTGATCAAAAATATTATAGAACAATAATAAAATATCATAAAAAGCGTTTAAAATTCATTTAAACGAACAAAAACTATGATAGCAATAAGATTACAGGCATTGCAGGACGCAACATCCAGAAAACCTCTTTCGGTAGAATTTCCATCAGCAAAAGTATCGGATTATTACGGAATAAATGTCTTTGACAAGACAAAGATGGAGCAGTATTTGTCCAAGGAAGCATATAATGAAGTGATAAAAGCGATTGAACAGGGAACTAAGATTGACAGGACAATGGCAGAGCAGATAGCTTCGGGCATGAAAGTCTGGGCAATGGAAAGAGGAGCAACACATTATACTCATTGGTTTCATCCTCTTACTGAGGGTACTGCAGAAAAACATGATGCATTTATTGAATATACCCGAGGTATGGGAATGTTTGAGAATTTTGCGGGAAATAACCTTGTTCAGCAGGAACCTGATGCATCAAGTTTTCCGAGTGGTGGCCTGAGGGCTACATTTGAAGCCCGCGGGTATACGGCATGGGATCCGTCCTCACCTGCATTTGTTATGAATCAGACATTGATTATACCTACGATTTTTATATCATATACAGGAGAATCACTTGACTATAAGACTCCACTTCTGAAATCTCTGGCGGCAATTGATAAAGCTGCTGTTGATGTGTGTCATTTTTTTGATAAAGAAGTAAATAAAGTTATAGCCAACCTTGGTTGGGAGCAGGAATATTTCCTGGTTGATGAATCCCTCTATCAGTCAAGGCCGGATCTGGTCTTAACGGGTCGGACACTGATAGGTCATCCATCAGCAAAGGATCAGCAACTGGAAGATCAGTATTTTGCAGTTACACCCGACAGGGTTGCAGCATTTATGCGTGATTTTGAAATTGAGTCATATAAGCTTGGAATTCCGTGTAAAACAAGACATAATGAAGTTGCTCCTAATCAATATGAAATAGCATCAATATATGAAGAAGTAAATCTTGCTGTTGATCATAATATGCTGATAATGGAAATAATGCGAAGGGTAGCAAGGAAACACAGTTTCAGGGTACTCTTCCATGAAAAACCATTTGCCGGGATAAATGGTTCAGGGAAGCATAGTAACTGGTCGTTATCAACAAATGCCGGTGTAAATATATTTTCACCAAACTCATCTTCTAAGTTAAATTTCCAGTTTCTTACTTTTATTGTAAATACATTAAAAGCAGTGTATGAAAATGCGGATCTTTTAAGGGCAAGTATAGTTTCAGCAAGTAATGAACAGAGACTCGGTGGTCATGAAGCTCCTCCGAATATTATTTCTGTCTTTCTGGGTGAGCAGTTGGGAAGGATGCTTGATAATATAGAAAAAACCGTTAGCGGACACAATATTACTCCCGAAGAAAAAACAGAATTAAAACTTGATATCGGAAGAATTCCTCATGTTCTGCTTGATAATACCGACAGAAACAGAACTTCACCATTTGCATTTACCGGAAACAGATTTGAGTTCAGGGCAGTCGGTTCGAATACAAATTGTGCTTCTGCAATGATAGTACTTAATACAATAGTTGCAAATCAGTTGAAACAGTTTAAGATTGATGTAGACAGACAAATAAAAGATGGAATCAAGACTGAAGAAGCGATATTCAATACATTGAAAAAATATATAACCAAATCCAAGGCAATAAGATTCGACGGGGACGGGTACAGTGAAGAATGGAAAAATGAAGCAGAAAAAAGAGGACTGACAAATATAACTTCATGTCCGGATGCTTTGAAAGCATGGATATCACCAAAAAGCAAGGCATTACTGATAGAAAATGGTATTTTCAGTGAAAAAGAAGTTGAGGCGAGATATGAAATTTCACTTGAAAAATATGCAAAGAAAATCCAGATTGAATCAAGGGTTCTGGGAGATATGGCAATCAATCATATTATTCCGACAGCTATTAAATATAAGAATATACTTATTGAACATTGTAAAGGGCTTAAAGATTTGTATAGTGATGAAGAATATAAAACAATGGCATCTGAAGGACTGGAACTGATAAAGGAAATATCAAAGCATGCCACTGAAGTTAAAAGAAAAGTGAAGGAAATGGGAAATGAAAGGATAAAGGCAAGTAAGCATGAAAATTTTGAGAAAAAATCCCAGGCATATGCAAAAATAATAAAACCATATCTTGAAGAGATACGCGATCATATTGACAGACTTGAATTAATCACTGATAACTCAATGTGGCCTCTGGCAAAATACAGGGAATTGCTGTTTATTAATTAGAGATTTTGAAATATGGATATAGGTTGGATTTAAATAATAAAACAATAAATAAATTTTCTCTTGCTTTCCGGGAGAAAAAAACTTTCAGACCTTACAGGTTTCAAAAACCTGTAAGGTCTTTTGCTTTAATTTTAAGTATGTTAACTTATGTATTGATGTGATGATGTGGAAATCGGTTGCACAGAAGAACACAGAGAAAGCACAGAGTAACACAGAGAGATGAGATTTTTAAGAAATATATACAGCTAAAATTAAGTCCTCACACCAGATAAAAAGTACTCGCGAACGTGCCATTCCAACAAAAAAAACAGATAACAAAAAAACCTGACAGGAGAAAAACCTGTCAGGAAATTACAGAATTTCAACACATTAAATTTAGTTATATAGGAGGGTTAATTCTACAATTTAAATATGTAATCACCGGACCACTGATGTGGTTCATAATCCGGGTGGAAAATTCATTCTAGAAAGATTTTTTAAAAAAAGTGCAACCTTTTTTCTAATTATCAAGTCTAAAGGATAAATGAATAAGTTGAAATTATATATTTAAACAAACAAAATAAAAATAAGTTTAACGGTAGGAAAAGAATTAAAAAAAAGATAAGATTAAAATAATTGTTGACAGATTGCTTGATTCCTGAAAATCAATTATTAGAATTGATTAATATGTATCATTTAAAAATAAAATTAATAAAAGCAGGCATCAAATAGTTTTGATATAAATATTTTTATGTACTTTTGAACTTTTAATTTTTTGAAATGAACGACTAAAGATCCTACAAAATCAATAGTTTAACTGAAAAACAGAAAAAGATATAAATAAATACTTCATATGATGAAAAACATATACTCCCAATTAAATCGCTCACTTATAGCAAGTTTATCAATATTAATAGTGTGTTTGTTATTTTCGGAAAATGTATTTTCACAATTAAAAGCTGATGCAGGGACAAACAGGATAGTATGTACCGGAGCGTTGACTTCATTAGGGGGAAATCCAACTGCCTGGGGTGGTACACCACCATATACCTATACATGGGCACCTGCGGGTACACTTGACAATCCAAGTGCAGCAAATCCTAATGCAACTCCTGTTGCATCACAAACTTATCGTTTAACAGTTCATGATAATACAGGTGCTTCAGCAACAAAAACAGTTACTGTAAATGTACAGGCGAACATTGTTGAAATACCGCCAACGTCTATTTCCATATCTCCAAATCCAGTTTGTACCGGAAATAATATTACACTTACAGCAGGGGGGGCGCCTTTGGATGGAACAAGTACTTTAGTGTGGTACAGTGGTTCATGTGGTGGTAATTATGAAGGAACAGGTACACCTTTGACTATTCCTGATCCGGGAGTAAATACAACATATTATGTCAGATGGGAACCATTTTGTGGAACGCCATCTACATGTCTGCAATCTACAGTTACAGTAAATACAACACCAACCGTTATAGCCGGAGGTACAACCACAATTTGTAAGGGAAGTTCAACAAATTTAACAGTAAACGGAACGGCAACAGTGTATAACTGGAGTAATGGAATGTCAGGTTCTCCTATAACAGTATCTCCTGCAGTAACAACAAAATATTATGTTACAGGAACTGCAAATGGCTGTACAGCTATTGATTCAGTTACAGTTACTGTAAGCGATATTACAACAGCAAATGCAGGGCCTGATCAGACAGGAGCAGGGATGTGCGGATTAACTTCAGCAACTCTGGCCGCTAATACTCCGACATTCGGTACAGGAGCCTGGTCAATAATTACAGGTACCGGCGGATCAATAACAACACCAACGAGTCCGACATCAACATTTAACGGAACAGCCGGAACAACCTATACATTAAGGTGGACAATATCAAATACTCCATGTACTGCGAGCACAGATGATGTGACAATAGCTTTTCCGCAGAATCCTACGGCAGCAAATGCAGGGGCAAATCAGACAGGAGCAGGAATGTGCGGATTGACATCTACAACACTTGCCGGAAATACACCTACTGCCGGAGCGGGAACATGGTCAATAATTTCAGGGACAGGAGGATCGGTTACAACACCAACGAGTGCTACTTCAACATTTAACGGAACAGCAGGAACAACCTATAGATTAAGATGGACAATAGCCAATGCGCCATGTGCCTCAAGTACAAGTGATGTAACGATAACATTCCAGCAAAACCCGACAGCATCAAATGCAGGAGCGGATCAGACAGGAGCTGCAATGTGCGGATTGACATCTACTTCACTTACCGGGAATACACCGACAGTGGGGACAGGAACATGGTCAATAATAACAGGAACAGGAGGCTCAATAACTGCAACAAACAATCCTACATCAGCATTTAGCGGAACAGCAGGAAATTCATATACTCTAAGATGGACAATAGCCAATGCACCATGTGCATCAAGTGCAGATGATGTAACAATAACATTCCAAAAGAATCCGACAGCAGCGAATGCCGGTGCTGATCAGACAACTACTGCAATGTGCGGTCTGACAAGTACA
>JAUZOY010000222.1 GCA_030706235.1 Bacteroidota bacterium
AGAAAAATATTCCAAATGTAGCAGTGATACTGAGGTTATTTTGTATACAATAATTGGCGGAACGCATCAATTCCCGCAACAAATTGGCAATTCCACCACTTCAGATATTATATGGGATTTTTTTAACACCCATCCTAAAAAAAAAGAATGATATTTTTTATATTTATAATTCCAGCGTATAAAAAACAGCAATAATGAAGAATGCTTTTTTAAAGGCACATCTTTTATTAACTTTGCACAAAGCTATATTCATTCCACAAACTTTTGATAGTATCAGAAATTGTAATTGGATCAAATGGTTTTCTTATAATCCCAAGGACACCTTGATCCTTACTTTCAAGAAGCTCACTCATCTGAGTTTTTGCTGTAATGAAAATAGCAGGAGTTTTAGCAAATTTAGGAAAATTTCTGAATATCTTAAGGACTGTAGGTCCATCAATTTCAGGCATCATAATATCAAGCAAAAACAAATCAGGATTATAATCAGAAACAATTTTCACCGCCTCTTCTCCTGAACTGCATATTTTAACATTAAAACCACCTATATCTACCAACGACATATAAACTACTTCCTGAATATCCGGCTCATCCTCAACATATAAAATTTTATTCAAATCAGAATTAATCATATTTCCTCCTTAAATAACAGGTTACTATTTTTCTTCAGGTAATTCAAAAAAGAAGGTTGTTCCACCCTCCGGCTTTACAAGATAACCAATATTACCACCCATATTTTCAACTAATCCTTTGCAAATACTCAGCCCAAGCCCTGTACCGCCTTTTTTTCTTGAATCAGAAGAGTCAGATTGTGCAAACTTTTGAAATATTCTGTCCTGAAATTCCGCAGGAATCCCTGCCCCATTATCAGAAACAGAAATTCTTATCATACCAACATTTCTTGAAACATAAATAACTATATTTTCCCCGGATGGAGAAAATTTTGCGGCATTAGATAGTAAATTTATTAATACCTGCTCAAATCTTTGAACATCTGCTTTTATCTTTACCTTTTCCAGCAGAGTTTCTAAGACAAAATGAACATTATATCTACTTGCATAAAGCTTATTCATCAGTAATACATGATCTACAGCCTGAATCGCATCAAATGATTCTATGCTAAATTTCATTTTGCCTGCGTTGACTTTTTCAATATCTAAAATGTCATTTACCAGATTTAATAACCTGAAACTATTTTTTAAAGCAATATCTACAAGCTTTTTTGACTTATCAGGCTGAATGATAATATTTTTATCTGTTAAAAGTCCCAATGCTCCCTGAATCGAAGTTATAGGAGTCCTAAGCTCATGACTTACAACAGAAACAAAATGATTCTTCATCTTTTCAATCTGTTTTCGATCAGTAATATCACGAATCAAGATAATATAAGTAGTTTTATTATCAAAATTTAGCAGATTCAAAGATATTTCAACAGGAAATTCAGATTTATCCTTTTTTATACCAATATTTTCTATAGCATTGGAATACTCACTGCACATAATCTCAATTGCATCAATATTAAAATCAGGAATAAGCTTTGTAATGTTACTTCCAAATAATTCATTTTCACAATAATTAAACATTTTAGAAGCAGCAGGATTTGATAATTCGATCATTCCTGAAACATTAATTACTATAAGAACATCCTGAATACTATCAATTATAGCCCTTATGTACATTTCACTTTTTTCTTTATCCTTATTTATCCTGGCAAGTTCGCTCAACATAAGGCTAATTTCATCATTTTTATCGGATAAAGATTGTCTTTCTAATTCCAACGCTCTTTGATTAAAATAAATACAATTATTTTTATGGTTAATTCCATTAAAAACCGCTTTAGCAAAATCCTTACAATTTCCATACCCGCAGGAATAGCAATTAATATTTTTTGATATTTCTGTTTCTTTATTTAAATCTTTAAATATTTTCGAGTATTCAACCTCAGTCGGTTCCTTAATTTTTACATTTTCTGACTTATCAGAATATGTCCTTATAAAATCCTCTACATTAAGATGTGAGTCAAAAAAATTATGCGCTTGCATTAAAACATTATTTTCTAATGACCGATTTTCTCTTAATCTATTAGCCTTTAGGTAAATATCATCTATATGTAAAGGTTTAACAGCAGCCGATCCCTGATTGCAACCCTGTCTACAATTTAATATATCAACCACATTAGGTAAAAACTTGTTCTTTTTAATCCTGTCAACATAATCATCCAGATAATTATATGCAGTATCCGTACCATCAACCTTTATAACAGATAGATTATTGGCATAAAATTTTAGATTTTCTGTTAGACCACCGGGTAAAGAAAATAAAAAACCCAGCCCCTTTTCTGAGTTATCAAAATTTTTCTCAGGATAATCATTCAGATTAATATTATTTTTCTTCAAATATTTAATTATTGATCTGAAAGCTATATTGTATTGAATATTATTATGAGTATTTGGATCATCAAATTCATACTTTTTAGCAATACAGGGAGATAAAAAAGCAACGTCATCTTCAATTCCAAGATATTTTCTTTGAAAAATAGACTGACAAATAGATGGGCTTTGAATCGGAGCTAAATATTTAATTAACTCAGGCTTGTATTTCTCAATATAGCTCACTATAGCGGTACATGGCGAAGCAATTACTGATTGTAAATTTTCTTGTTTAATAATATTTAAATAGGCCCAAATCGTTATATTGCCACCATATGAGGCATCAAATATATTATTAACACCTGCCTGCTTTAAAAACCCAAATAAATTTTTATAATTTTCAACATTATATCTAATCGAAGGACCGACTATAAGAGATATTTTATCCCCAGAGAAAAGCTTATTAAAGAATAGCTCTGTATCATCATTATATCTTCTTGCATTATGATCACATATGTCCATACAAGAGCCACACTGTATACACCTGTTTTCATCTACACTTATTTTATTTGTCGAATTTTTTATATATGCATAATTTGCATATATAACAGGGCAACATGCATTACATTTATTGCATCCAATACAATATTCTTCACTTGTATAGATTAATCTGTTTTCAGCCACAGGCAAACAATACCCTTAATATAATAAACCGACCAAAACCTTAATTTTAAATAAACAATTAGCTTCATTATAAACTATTTATTAGAATAAGCACACTACAAGAATCAAAGACTAAATATTAACAAGAATTGAATAAAGTGAATCCATAAAATCGCCTTTTTTGCTATAATTTAATAAACTATATATTTTTAAAGGTTTCATTATAATAAATGTTTAAATTTTTCAAAAAATTTGCAGATAACGTATCTAAGGTTAATAATTCTCTAAAAGATTATAAATCTGTTACTAAGGATGTTTGTATACCGTCAAAAGCATTTATAAACTGGGGAATATACCTTGCCAATACAGGACATCTGGATCAAGCAATTGAGAAATTTGAATCTTCAAGCTATATGACCCCCAAGAACCCTGAAAGTTATACCAATTGGGGTATTGCACTCGCTAAAATGGGACATTTTGAAGATGCTATCCAAAAATTTTCAGCAGCCATAAGAATAGATCCTCAATATTCAAAGGCATATTCACTATGGGGTGCGGCACTGGTTGAACTTGGTCAATTTGATGAAGCTGAAAAAAAATACCAATACGCAATTAAAATTAACAGCAAAGACTCTGATTCTTATATTAACTGGGGTATTGCACTTGCAAGACAAGGACAAAAGACTCTGGCTGAAGAAAAATTCAAGAAGGCATTAAGTATTAACCCTAAAGCCAATAACGCCATGTTCTTATGGGGTGCTGTACTTGCTGATCTTGAAAGATATGATGAAGCAATAGAAAAATTCAATATAACAACAAAACAACAACCAAACCACGCTGATGCATGGCATTATTGGTCAGTTGTGCTGTATAAAACCGGCAAATATCAAGAAGCAATGGAAAAAGAGAAAAACTCTCTAAACATAAATCCACTTAAAATTGAAGCTCACACTAATCTCGGTGAAATCCTGACACAACTGGGAAAATATGAAGAAGCAACAGAATGCTACACAATTGCAGAAAAAATCAACTCAGCGTCACCTGATCTTTATTTATCCTGGGGTACAAGCTTACAAACAGCAGGAGAACATCAGGAAGCAATAGAAAAATTCAATAAATCGCTTGAATTAAAATGCGATCATCCAAGAGCAATGTATTTTGCGGCATTGTCATATGCAGAAGTTGGTGAATGTGAAAAAGCAATAGAAACCCTTGAAGATGTTCTCGATCTTGATCCAAGGTACATTGATGCATACGCAAAACTCGGATCAATATACAACATAATAAACAGACCAGAAAAAGCAATAGAAAACTACAAACAGGCTGTTCAGCTATCAAGGAAAAATACTATGATTTATTTTCTTATAGCATCAACCTACTACAATATGGGCAATCTTGAAAATGCTGTTATTTACTACAAAAAAACTCTGGAATACCATCCTGATTATATAGAGGCTCACATAAATCTTGCAGTAACGCTGAGTGAACTTGGCAATATTAGAGATGCAATAAGATCAATCCGAGCAGCATATAAACTGGAGCCAAATTCAAGCAATATAAACTTCATTTATGGAGTAATACTTGCAAAAGACGATTCTTTATTAAAAGATTCACTGGAAAAATTCGATAATGCACTAAAAATAAACCCTGAACTAATTGGAGCCTATATTGGTAAAGGCGAAAATTTAATAAAACTTAAAAAATATGAGCAGGCAATAAGTACTATTAACGAAGCTATTGCTAAAAATCCGGATTTTGTCCCTGCAATATTCTTGCTCGGAATCGCATACACAGAACAGGCTGATTATACAAAAGATAATGCAAAGTATGAAAACGCGATTTACTGTTACAACAAAGCAATAGAAATAGAACCGGATCACTTTGAAAGCAAAGCAAACCTTGCATATGTAAAAGCAAGATTAGGCGACTATAAATATTTTGAAGAAGAATACAAAAAACTGGTTGCAAACTACCCAAGTAATCGTGCTATTATATATGAGTATTTAAGAAGCAGTATAGAAAAATTACACTACCACAAATCAATTAAAGACTTAATCGGTGATATGACAGAAGATAGAGCATAAAGATATGGGGATAATAGTACAAAAATTTGGTGGAACATCTGTTGCAGATTCCGCAAAAATAAAAAACGTAGCTAAAGCTGTAATCAAAGAATACAACATAGGACATCAGGTTGTAGTTGTTGTTTCAGCGATGGGACATACAACAGATTACCTTGTAA
>JAUZOY010000223.1 GCA_030706235.1 Bacteroidota bacterium
ATAAATGTAGGATTACAGATAGTTGAAATGTATTACAAATATAGTTTATACATATATAGCAATAAGGCATGGGAAAAATAAATTCATTGAGATAAAAATTTGGAAAACAGACAAGATTGTCGAACCTATTTGGAATAATGATTTATCTTAATCTGAAAAGTTGTGAGTCTGTTGTTTAGATTAATGGGAAAAAATGAATTTTTCATTCTATTATTCAAAATTTGTGTAGGTTTGCATAAACAATATTATTCTATATATAGTTATTAATGTCAGAAGGAAACGATAAAACCAAGCCTACTCTTATTGTTAATGAAGGTATAGAACAACCTCATACATTAAATACGGAATCTATAAATCAATACAGAAAGAAAAAAATAGTCAGACTTAATGAGCCTGACTATTATATAGATGGAATTTTAGCGGGAGATATAACTATACTTAGCAAAGCAATTACACTGATAGAAAGTTCTCTGTCAAAACACAGGGAAACAGGACAAAAGGTAATAGATGGTTGTATAGGACATTCTGGTAATTCATTAAGAATCGGAATTACCGGAGTGCCGGGAGTAGGGAAGAGCAGTTTTATTGAAACTTTTGGAACATATCTTACTAAAAATGGGAACAAGGTTGCTGTACTGGCAATAGATCCCAGCAGTCAGATTTCCGGAGGCAGTATTTTGGGAGATAAAACAAGAATGGAGGAGTTGTCGCGCAACGAGATGGCATTTATAAGGCCATCTCCGTCAGCAGGTTCTTTGGGTGGTGTGGCAAGGAAAACCCGCGAAACAATAATTCTTTGTGAAGCTGCAGGATTTAATATTATAATTATTGAAACAGTAGGTGTAGGACAGTCGGAAATAGCTGTTCATTCAATGGTTGATTTTTTCCTTTTATTAATGCTTGCCGGCGCGGGAGATGAACTACAGGGAATTAAAAGAGGTATTATGGAAATGGCTGATATGATTGCAATAAATAAAGCTGATGGAGAAAATATACATAAAGCTAAAATGGCAAAAGTTGAATATTCAAACGCACTGCATCTTTATGCTCCATCAGAATCCGGATGGTTTCCTAAGGTCGTTACCTGTTCTGCCCGAACAAGTGCAGGACTTAGCGATATATGGAAACTAATAAAAGATTTTGAAACTTTGACACGTCAGAATAAATTCTTTGAATTACGTAGAAGAGAACAGGCAAAATACTGGATGTATGAAACTTTGATAGAATCGCTGAAATCTGAATTTTTCAATGATGAAAAGATTAAAGTTCTTCTTCCGAATTTTGAGAAAATGGTAACAAATAATAACCTTTCATCTTTCAAAGCAGCCGCAGAATTGATAAAAGTATATAAAGGGGAATGAATTTTTTTATAAAATCAATTCAATTTCTTAAAAAAGTTCCGTATTTTTGAAAAATAATCTGTGGTTGTAATGTAAGTGTGAACTCATATGAAAATTATTCCATTTTTATTATTATTATTATTATTTTCGGGTATACTTAATGCCCAGGAAAAATTCTATAATTTTACTCAGGAAGATAATAAGATTGATACAACTTTTATCCTGAAAAAGTACAAATTACATTTTGTAAGTATCGATTCGGCTTTGTTCTATTCTGTTAAAAGGAATAATCATTTTTTTGATGATTATTTTCAAAGGAAAAAAACATTTACTGAAACATTAAACAATTTGAATGGAGAATCGGATTCGCTTTTTGAACTTAATGAAATACACAAATATATGTCTCATGTTAAAAGAGAAGGAAATAAATTAAAGATAACATCAATTACAGGAAAGGAAAAAGAATTCGTAAATAAAAAAGAAGACAGGATTAAGCGAATCTACTCTTTCAGATATTTGCAATGGCTTGATATTATCCCTTATTCAAAATATACATTTATAGGGTTGCATGAAGATATTAATTCTTATGTTATTATGGACTCCGGATATGAAACCAGAAATTTTATACTTGTAAATAAAAATTCAGGGGAATCAATAATTATTCCTGCAATGGGAAATTCTTTTCAGGTTTCTCCCAACAAAGAAAAAATATTTTCATGTTCTCCAGGCATGGGTGAAATTTATCCTAATGAAATAGAATTATTTAGTGTTGAAAATTATAAGGTTAAAAAAGAATTTGAAATGCTCTTTGACTGTGATATGGAATTTACAAGGTCTTTTTATGGTCCAATTGACTATGTGTGGATTGATGATAAAACTATCTATGTCAGAATGCTTCACTTTATGATAAATGTACAGCCGAAATTTGATAGCTTAAAATCAAACAGAAACACTGAATCAACAGAAAGTTATATGGTACTTACTATTGAGTAATCTAAAGCTATAATGGCAATTGATTCGTTATAATAGTTTGTGGATTTACATCAGAGAAGAGTTTTTTTTATCTATTTAATTAGGTACTCCTGCAAAATGTTTTATTTTAGCAAAATAAGCTCCATTTTGGATTTGCTCAACAGGATAGCCATATTTTTTGGCTGTAATAAGGTCGTTATATGATTCTTTATATTTGCCAAGTTCAGAATAAGAATAAGCTCTGTTGATTAGTGATGGCACATCATGTGGATTTAGCTGGACTGCCATGGAAAAATCTTTTATTGCTTCAGCATGTCTTTTCAAGGTTGACAAAGCCAGCCCTCTCCATGAATAAGGGTCTGCAAATTTGGGATTAACAGATGTTGATTGGTTAAAATATTCTATAGCTTTTGGAAAGTCATTTTTATTATAATATACAAGCCCTTTCCAATACAATGCTTCTCCATTTCCGGGTTCTAACTTCAAAGCATGATCAAAGTCAAGCATTGCACTATCCGGATTATTGGTTTTAAGGTAAGCTGTACCTCTCCATTGGTAGGCTTTGGCTATATCATCAATTTTAGTATCATTTGCTTTTTCAATATATCTCAGATAATGATTGTAATCGGGTAAAGCTTCTTTATACCTACCAATCTGGCTTAGAGTATTTGCTCTGCCTATCAAGGCGTCGGTATTGTCACCTTTATATTTAAGCGCTTTAGTAAAATCAATTATTGCCTGTTTATAGCAAAAAGGAGCACTATCTCCTTTTAAAGGAGCAATATTGAAATAAAGAACACCACGGTTACTGAGAGCACGATGAAATGTTGAGTCAACTTTTATACTTTGATTATATTGATCAAGTGATTTATCAAACTGTTTAGGTTCACGGGTATAGTAGTAATAACCAAGATTGTTATAGGCGAATGCCATATTCGGATATTTCTTAATAACATCTTTAAAAAGTACTTCTCCATCTTTCCAGTCAAAATTTCTCATAAATGTAATACCTACAAAAGCAAGAGCCCAGGCACCAAGAATATAGGTAAACATATTCTTTGAAGTTTTGGAAAATTTAATATTGTTTTTAACATAACTATAGAAGCTCCCTATAACAAAAAAGCTTCCGATATAAGGTACATAAGTATAACGTTCTGCAACTATTGCACCACCGACAGGCAGGAACTGGAGTACAAGAGCAATAGCAAAGAAAAAGAATGTCATGCCAAAAATTGCTTCACGTTTAAGTATTTTGGTTTTCCATAAAAATATTATGATACCTATTATTAACAATGGTGTGATGTAGTATTCATAAGGCAGATGTCCTGCGCTTTTATCCGGATATGGATGCATAGCAGAAAAATGGAAAGGGAAGAACATCATTATGATGTAATACATAGTTGAATAACTTGCAAGAAAAATTCTGTCAATAGCTGAGAACAAAGGGCTATCAATATCCTGCAATGCTCCTGCGGCTTTTTGTGAAAACATTGCAATAAGTCCGAATGTAACTGAAAGTATGAAATATGGGATCTTTTCTACAAACATTCTTGTAGATATTTTTCTTTTCATCAGGTAATCAATTACAAAAAGATTTACAGTAAGAGATACTGCTGCTGATTTGGATGTTAATGATAAGAAAAAGAGTAAAATGGAAATTAAATAAAAATAGTATCGTCTTTTTTCTTTTTTCTTATCAAGATAATCAAGATACATTTTAATAGACAACAGGTAAAAGAAACAGTATAATACGTCTTTCAACTCAGATATCCATGATACAGATTCCACATGCATAGGATGAATAGCAAAGAAAAGAGCGGTAACTACTGCAACTTCTAATTTCTTTGAAAGCCTGTTTATCAGGTAAAACACAAGAATAATGTTCATGAGATGAAACAACAGGTTAATAATATGATAAGGAGTGGAGTGAAGTCCGAATACATTATATTCAAACATATAAAAAAGAGTAGTCAACGGATGGTAATTTCCTTTATAATAAGGACTTTCATAGCTGCCATCTGCATGATGAGTTCCAAAGCAAATATATTTAATATTTTCAGCTGTAACTTTCTGAATAGGTTTATGTTCGACAACATATCCTCCATCATCCCAGTTATATATAAATTGGTTGGTAAGGGAGTTTGAATATGTAATTACTGTAAGCAAAAGGATAAACCATATAATTTTCATATTCCTCTTTTTTTCAGTGAGATACAATGACTGATTAGGATTATTAATTGTTTTTACAGTTACCGGTGATTGCTTTTTAATATTTTTATTTTTGTTGTAATTATTAGCCATATAAAAAACATGTATTTTTTTGCGTACCAAAGGTATAAATAATATTTGTAATATTGCAAAACGAAAAAAGAAACAGTAAATTTAACAATGACAGAAAACGCTTTTGAAACCTTCATATTTGAAAATGGTATCAGGGTTATTCATAAACAGGTTAATACGCTTGTATCCCATTGTGGGTTCATTTTGAATACAGGAACCAGAGATGAAAAAGAAGGAGAAGAGGGACTTGCTCATCTTATAGAACATGTAATATTTAAGGGGACTAAAAAGAGAAAAGCTTTTCATATTCTTAGCAGGCTTGAAGATGTAGGAGGTGAATTAAATGCATATACGGCAAAAGAAGAAACGGCTGTGTATGCATCTTTTTTAAATCAATATTATGAAAGGAGTATAGAATTGCTCAGTGATATTATATTCAATTCTGTATTTCCTGCAAAAGAGATTGAGAAAGAAAAGGAAGTTGTAGTTGATGAAATTAACTCATATTTAGATACTCCGTCAGAACAAATAAATGATGATTTTGAGGAATTGGTTTTTGATGGGCATCCTTTGGGAAAAAACATATTAGGTACACCTGAGAGAATAAGAGGTTATCAAAGGAATGATATTTTAAATTTTATTATAAAAAATTAT
>JAUZOY010000224.1 GCA_030706235.1 Bacteroidota bacterium
TGATTGCTGAAAAGATAAATTATCAGCAGGAATTAGCAAATAATAATAAGCAGAACTATTAATATTCTTCATTATATTTAGAAATTAGAATTAGTTTCTTTTATATTTCAGGATTTATCTTCCTGATAATCATTTAAAAATAAATTGTGAGGAAGTAACTTTCTATTAAATTTGTAGTGTTGTCGTATAAAATATGGAATAAATTCCCATAAATGTTTAACAATACTAAATCCCGTTGGATAAGTAAGCTTTTTCATCATATTTTTAAAGCTGTAGCCTCTTTTGCAGGCATAATAATACCCTTCTTGAAGAGTTTCAGGAGACATAAGTTTTGGTTTAAACACAACATTGGTACAATCATACTTTGACCAATCTCTTTCTATTATTCTACCTTCAGCTTCCATCCTGTGATAAAAGGGAGTTCCCGGTAATGGCGTAAGTATCCAATATACAGGAAAATCAATTTTTAGATCTTCCGTAAATTTTGCCGTTCTTTCAAAAATTGTCTCATCATCAGTATCAAAGCCAAAGATCATAAATGCCAATACTGTAATATTGTGTTTATGTAGCCTTTCTACCATAAAGTGATAATCATCAACTTTATTAAATGACTTGTTTACAGTGGCAAGACTTTGGGCTGAAATACTTTCAAGCCCCATCATCAAATTGGCACATCCACTTTCCTGAGCAAGCTCAAGCAATTCTTCATCATAAGCAACAGCCATGGTGGACTGAGATGTCCAATTTATTTTCAAGGGAGTAATTGCCTTAAATAATTGTTTTGCTCGTTTAGGATTTGCTGCAATATTGTCATCTACAAACATTACATATTTAGAATCCAGACCCTGTACTTCTCTGACAATATCATCAATTGATCTATACCTGTATGATTTACCAAAGAAGTTTGTTACAGAGCAATAATCACAGTTGTGCGGGCAACCTCTTGTTGTCTGGACAGGTCTGAAAGGAAATTCATATTTATCAAGCTTGAGTTTATCCAGCCTTGGAGATGGAATATGCAGTATATCAAGATTATCAGGAGAATTTTTGTATACAGGCTTTAAATTATTATTCTCAAAATCTTCTAACACTTTATCCCATAAGTTCTCGGCTTCTCCAATAATTATACTATCTGCATGATACTTTGCTTCTTCAGGTATCAACGAGGCATGCATACCTCCAAGTATTACCTTCTTCCCTCTATATCTAAATTCTTTTGATATTTGATAAGCACGAGGAGCCTGCGGAGTTGTTGCAGATATTCCAATCAAGTCCGCATCTGAATTAAAATCTATATCTTCAAGATATTCATCTATTATTGTTATTTTATAATTGTCCGGAGTAAGTGCGGCTATCTGCGGCAATGCCAATCTTGGCAGAAAAGACGTTTTATCTTTTTTTATATTTCCATCAGAATCAATTTGAGAAGGTTGAATGAGTAATAACTTTTTATCACTAGAACTCATTTATCTACTCCAACTTTTTGTGACTATGACTAAAAAAATAACTTAGCATAGTAAAACTTTTAAATAATTATTGATATAGCTATATACAATTGAGTAACTATTGTTTTAATCGACTATTATTCCTCAGGGAACTATATATCCCTTTAAATCTTTAAGACTATAGGAACTACTCACCAAATTAATACAATAACTTTCATAAAATAAATCAATATACCTACTTTGCTGATTTCAATAACGATTCAAGCGTATTCCAGTATTCATCAGCATTTTTAAGCACATCAAAATCCTCTGACAGAAGTTTGCTTTTAAGGAAATAATGCAAAATGCCGTATATTTGCACTATTATCCATTCGTAATCGATTTCTCCATTAATATCAACATCATCTTTGCCATTTGCTATAATTTTTTTCATACTATCCAGCAAAAATGTAAGGTCATTCTCGAAAATATCTCTATGTTGATACAATTCAAACCAGACCAGATTCATGTAATCCGGCTTATATTGAATGAATTCACTCATTTTTAAAAAATACATTTTTATTTTTGTAAGTTTTGGTATATTCAAAGACGCAAGGTCATTATTATAAGAGAGCACATCAAACTTATACAGATTAAAGATGCCTCTTAAAATAGCCTCTTTACTATCAAAATGATCGTATAAAGTAGGCTGTTTTATACCTATTGCTTCAGCTATATTTCTTAGACTAAAAGATTTTATACCATTTCTGGATATATAATCTATTGTAATCTTTAAGATTTCCATTTGCCGCTTTGTGTATACGTTTTCCATACGATCCCTTGTTTTTATATTTGATTTATATTTCCACAAATTAGCACCCTTTCATTTGATAGGATAGTCTATTTTGAAGAGTATTTCAATATTTATTATTAAATTAATATGAATTATTACTCTGCTCAAAATCTTATGTGCGCTTATTGGGCAAACAAAATCAACTTAAGGCAAAGAATGTCTAGTTATCATCTGATAATAAATCAAGAATCTGCAAGAATAAATTAATTATATCCAGATATATGTCTATTGAACAATCCAGAGCAACATTCCAGGTATTAAAATTAGCTAATTTCCTGATTTTTCTGAGGTTATTAAAATCATATAGCAAATATCCTACAAATATTACAATCCCAATAAGTGCTATTAGCTTTCTTGTGAAGCCTTTTATTCTTACAAAAATTCTAACAAACGAAACTATTATAAAAGCAATTAAAGCCCAGAAGAGTATGTTTCCTAAAAATGAGAAATCGACATTTGAATATAAGCCTATTGTACCAGCAAATAAAGTTACTATAGCAGTTAACCAGGCTACTCTTACACCTAAATTCTCATCTTTTGTCATTAATACCAACCCAAGAGTAATTCCGTCAGTAAAAGTAAATAAGCCCATACATATCATATTTATCGGAAAACTATTTCTGGTAAACATTAGCAAAATAAAACTAATTATATTAATTATCAACGCTGGCCAAAAAACAACTTGTAAAAAGGATTCTTCAATGACTAAATCATCCTCTCCTTCCGGATTTTTCTTGGCAATAATATATTTAGCCCCTTGTTTATAAGCATTTCTAAAATAACTGACTACAGCTTGGGCTCCAATAAAACAGAATGATAAAGACAAAAACAGAATAAAAAATGTTTTTGACATTAAAGTAGGAAACATATTCAACCCCCTATTACCCTGACAATTTACAATTAATTTAACTTACAAATACTATATCAGAATTTAAAAATTATCTGAAATATATTACAAGTAAGCATTAATGCTCTATATAAATTCTTTATGACTCACACTTTCATCTGGCTTTAACCCAATAATATCAAACAATTCTTCTACTTTTGCATCTGGTTTGCCATGTTTTAAATCAACCAGACTTTGCAGAATACCATTATTTTCAACAAACGCACATCCATTACAATCATGTTGCGGATTAAAGTTAGGTTTATATCGTCCTTCAAGGTAATCTACATAGCTTAATGGGTTTCCCGGGTCTGATAAAACATCGAATTTATCAATTAATTCTCTGAAAGCTTCGCCATTTTCATTCTTGTTTAGCATAAAACAGTCACAAGGAGCTACCTGTCCTGTAGCCTGAAGAAAAGGCCTAAGGTTTGACTGATGGCATTCAGGTAATACAGCCTGTGCCGGTATCTTATCCTGCACAAAGAATCTGTTATCATTTAATTTATCAACTATTTCATGAATATTATCGTATTCCTTTTTCATATCCGCTTCAGATAAAGTACAATCAGGCAGAATTCTGACATATTTTGCTTTTAGATTATCAGCTACATTTCTTACCTGCTTAAATACTTCCGGATCCTGTTTTTGAAAAACCATGGAGAAACCAAGATCACCTTTAATTTGTGGGACTTTTACCTCTCTCAATTTACCGTTTAAGAAATTGAGACTAACTCTTATCCAGTTAAAGTCATCCCAGACATTTACCTTTTCTTTACCGCAAATATCATTAGTACCATTAGTAATTAATCCTAATTTAAGATTTTTCTCTTTCAGCCAGTTCACAAGGGTGTTAAATTGAGGATAAAAAGTCGGCTCTCCTCCCCCTGTTACAATAACAGCTTTTAACCCTCTTTCCTTAAGCATCAATACAAAATCCTGTATTGTTTTTAAACTTAAGGTTGCTCCTTTTGTCCTATTTGACTGGTTGCAATAATCACAACTCAAATTACATTTATTTGTAGGAGCTATATGTGCTGAAACTATACTATGACCTTCTTTATTCAAGAAGCTTTCTATTTGCTCCGGATGGTATACAAGTTTATTACCTCTTGATGTATAACTTAAAGCCTTTTCACTGGCTTTTACAATATTTTGTATGCCTGACAATTCAGTTTTCATATTTATTAAACATCCTATAACTAAACACTATATATATGTTAATACTAAATATAAAAAAAATTGCCCTTTAAATTAAAATTTAAATATTTACTTTAATATTAGTAAAAAGTTTAGTTTAACCTAACTTTAACCTGAACATTAAATACTTTCTCAAATAAATCTTTTTTATTTTCGATAGCCAGCATTTCCAACTGACAAGAAAAATGTTTTGACTCCAAAATTATGTAAAAAATATTTGAAAACGAATCATAAAAACAATTCAAATCTTCTATAGCTGATACATGACCTCTGTCTAACCCATCAGCAATTCTCACTATAGCTCCAAGCTTTTTTACAAGCTCTCTATCTTTGTCATTATCTAATGCTGAAAAACATTTATGCGAATTTCTCGGCATCTTTCCGCGATGATACCTTGCAATATTTGCAATAATTTTTATTTCTTCTTCTGTAAATTCTTCAGGATGTTCCTGCATTATTAGTGCGCAGGAATGCTTATGATGATCTTTTTTATCTACATAATAACCAATATCATGCAGTAGTGCACCAGCTTCCAAAAGGTCTCTTTCATTTTCACCTAAATTATGAAAAATCTCACGTGTTTTATCAAATAACAATAAAGCAAGGTTTTTCACCTTTTGGGCATGCTCAAATTCAGCTGAATACTTTTTTAGAATATTGCTGATAGCTTTTTGTCTGCTAATATTTTGCATTTTTAAGGAATCAACCTTCTAATTGTATGCAAAAGTTCTTCCTGATCAAAGCTGCCTTTTGCTATATAAGCATTAGCACCAAGGTTCAGTCCTCTCCTTTTATCAACTTCAGAAGCCAGAGAAGTAACAAGAATTATAGGAATATCTTTAAACTTATCATCCTGCCTTAGACGTTCGGTAAGTTCAAA
>JAUZOY010000225.1 GCA_030706235.1 Bacteroidota bacterium
ATCCGTTCCGGCATTAGCTACCGGTAGACTATTCACTGTTACTATTGTACTGGTAGTATTAGCACATCCGTTTGCATTGTAAATTGTTAGATTATAAGCTGAACTTATTGCCGGGCAGACATTTATATTTTTATTAGTTTCGCCTGTGCTCCATATATACTTAAGCGAATCTTGGGTATTGGTTATTGCAAATAATGAATCACAATCCCCTCTACAAATCGCATTACTTTTCTTATTAATTGATATATCCGGATATGGAGTAATATTAACAAACGAAATCATTGAATCCGCTTTACCGGAAATAGTATCTAATACAACAAGCTTAACTTTATATAACGAATCCTTATTTAATTCAGGATATTTAAAAACAGGATTGTATTCATCAGATGTTGAATCTTTATAACCAAAATTCCACAGATATTTTATTACCGGCCCCCTGGAAGAGAAGCTGAAAAATTTTGTTGTATCTCCGGTGCAGGCTCCTGAATAACTAAATTCGGCATGAGGTTTCGAAGGATCTATCGGAATACATAATGTATCCTTTGTTTTGGCTGTTTTTAATGTAAAATTCAATTGTCCCATTGTGTTTTGCGGCGTTACTACCTGAATATAATAATCACCTGACAGCATACAAGGAAGAGTATTTTGAGTTAGAGCATCTGATATGCATAAAGCTTGTGTTAATACATTGCATTCTCCATATAGTACTCGATATCTGATTGCTCCGGGCAATGAATTTGTATTATTCTTATCTAAAATAAAGGTAGCATCAATTTTTATTGATGTATTCAAATGTACCTGAAACCAGGATGATTTATATCCTTGCGGGCCAAACAGACAATCCATATCCGATCCGGATTCACCAAAACCTTCCCCTATCGTATGACTGTTTACTGTCATCGTACCTGTACTCTGACCTATACCATTTAAATTTATCTTAATTGCATCTGTACAATAGTCCCCGGGATCTCTTTCTATTCTAATTTGAGGTTTAACCAATTGAGTTGTCTGATTACAACCTGTAAACATAAAATAATATCTGCCGGGTTTAAGAAAAACCTGACCTGATAAAACTCCATTATATTTAACATAATTAAGTGATATTCTCTGCATTCCGTTTATTGTTGAATCACCGGGAACTATTTCCTTGAAAAAAATTACTTCAGTACTATCATATTTATATTTATAATCAGGATAAAAACCATAATTTAATGTCATAAGGCATTGCTGATCAATATCAAATCCATACCATAATGTCTTTGTTCCACAGGTATTTATATCCGAAGGGCTTTTAGTTGCACACGAAAAATTACTTACATTCCCTGTATATACTCCGGAATCTAATTGTACAATCGTATAAGGTGTATTTGTCTGGTTAAGTCCGTTAATAATATTTGCACCGGAAAAATAATCATTATCTTTTGCAGTCGATGTTACTGCCTCAAATTTAATTCCTACATCAATTTGTTTTGGGAAAGTAATTTCTCTGTTATCATCTATCAGTACAAAATATCTGACAGGCATTGAATTATCGCATTGATTAATATAAAAACTAAGATTATTATTACTTAAGCTATTATCAGGTGATCCATTACAATTATCCTGATTTGTTTCGAATAAAATTAATGTTTTGGAAGTCGAATCAACTAAGTTTGAGTCGAGTAATTGCTTGTATGACAAAGTTCCGTTATAATTTGAGGAATAAATGGAAAAAGGCAGAATATTATCATCCCCTGGAGTCATATTGTTAACATTTACAGTTATTTTCCCCATTCCTGCACAAGTAAAAGTATACCAGAGATTTCTCCTTGGTAACCATGATGATGCAGTATCATTATTGTACAAAGCAGTATTAGGTATCATAGGATAGTCAACGCTTGGAGAACCCGGAGTTTTGAAAATGCCTGTATAACAAATATTATCATACGGATCTGTTGGTTGAGCACCGGTACTGCATGTTATAAAATCATCACTTGGATTTCTTAAGGAATCAAGAGGATTTATGTCACCGGGTTTTCCATAGTGAAAAGCTGCATCTCCGGGAATTAAACCAAAATCATAAGCCGAAGAGGCATTATCAAATCTTGAATCCTCTATCCTGTCAACAGTTATAATTGGCTGAATAGTTTTAACTGATAACGGAATAGCATATATAGCTAATGTATAACTTCCTGAATCAAGATTGCAGAATGAAATCTTATATGGCTTTTCTTTGATACATGGTTGAATTGGCTGGGCTGTAAATAACAAATTTGAGTCTAATCTCACATCAAATTTATAAACTTTCATTAACATCTGTGTTGGCACATCAGAGATTGTTACAAATGAATTTCTTAATACTTTAAATGTATAATAATCCACTCTCGTATATTGATTATCACAAACTCCGGAAATTGGAGTATCGGGAATACAATTATACCTGTCTTTATCTAATTTATAAAATCTGGTGGTCAGGGGGTATTCATTAGTTCCTGTATTTGGACCCCAGTCCACAGTTGCTGTATCCGCTTTATATGGCTTGTTAAATTTCGGATTAATCACAGGCAGAAATGTGTATTCATCCGTTTTATACATATCTCCATTGTTAATAATGTTTCCATAAGATACAAGTGTAAACCATCCCGGACCTAAAGTCTGACAAAAATCCTGATTCCAGATTGTAGTGCAACTGTCTTTAACAGTTAAAAGTCCCAAAATTCCATCACTTACCCTTCCACTAAATATTCTGAAGGGACTTGTTCCTCTGATAGAAAAGGTCATGGATGTATTCAAATAAAACTGACGATATAATTGTTCAGCTTCTGAAAAACAAGGCATATTTCCGTCAATCGTTAATGGATTTACCATACAGCTGAAATGATCCTTGTTTGAATAAGATGTATCTGTTAATAAAGTTGTAATATCACCCATATCATCAGGATGCTTTGGATCAAAATACAGAGAAGTTGTGGTATCAAATCTTACCAGTGGCGAAACTTCATTGTATCCGGCAGAAGAGTTTTTGCCAAAACCTATTAAGGTAAATGTACCACTCGATATACATAATTTCTGAGAACCACCTTTAAAACAATCTGTAGCAGGAGTAAGACCTTTAATGGTGGATGTTTCCGTAAATGCATTCTGAGATACTGCCAGTGAAACAGCATTTCCACTGTATAATCTGTAAATTAAAGAATTATCCGCAGTTATAGAAAGTATTCCTGAAGTATCTATATTAAAAACTCTGTAAATAGCTTTTGTAAGGCCTGTATCACAATCGTTTTGTTCAGGAACAACGGTATTCATACACCCGAATTTATCACCGGTTATTTTATAGTTCGTTCCGGGAACTAATGGCACTTTAGAATTTATATAATAAACAGCATTCGAATCAGATAAACTATAATTATTAATAACTCCGACATCTGTGACTTTTATATTTAGCGTAATATCCCGGTCCAGCATACTATTGCTGTTATCATAATAACTTTTATTGGTATCCGCTTTACTTATTCCCATTATTTGAATACTATATTGCCCCGGAGTAAAACAATTACCTGAATAATTTGAAATAAAATCAGTCAGTAAAGATAAATTACAATTACCTGTTACATCCCCATTATAAATTCTTGCATAAAATGGTAATTTGCCGTTAATAAAATTCAAATCAAGTTTTGAATAATCTGCAAGTGAGAAAGTAAACCAGGTATTCATATCATAAACATATTTGTTTATGTAATTTGCCGGAACAACCGAACCACATAAATTATCTTTCATGAATGAATTACACCCGAAAGCATCATTTAAAGTATTTACCACCCCTGAATTTGAATGCTGTAATACACCTAATATGTTTGATTGCTGAATATTCTGCGGATTTGGTGCGTTTGTCACCTTTCCCATTTTATTAAAATATGTATTTATTTTCCCTGTAAATAATTTATGCAAAAATATTTGGATAGTATAGTCAGTATTAGCTTCAAGCTCTCCACACGTAAACTCAATATAAGGCAACAGATCACTGTTCTGCGTTAATTTGTTGCAGTCCCTGAAAAGATTTATACCCTGAATACCGGAAGTCTTTACATTACCTTTGTAAATTTTATAACCGAACTTCTGATTGCTTTTATAAGAATTACTGAAATTGCTTGCTCCAAAGTTAAATTTCATAAAATCCACATTGCTCCCGGTATTAAAAGTAATCCACACTGTCTGTGTATAATCAGAAAAGTCAGGGCCTAAAACTGAGGAACAAACTTCTGCCGAACTATCAATTGTCTGGCATCCGGCATCAAAAGTATATGTCGGTGAAGGATCTGAAGAAATAGTTCCAAAATCAAGAGGAGCGGAATAAAAATCGTAACTATTATATGGATTAGGCGCTGTAATCTCTATCTGAACATATACCGAATCGTCAGAACTACTCTGTGCCCCTACCTGAACATAATAATTCCCTGCATACAGACATGGATTATACGAATCTTTTATTACTCCTAAAGGTGTAAGTTTAGCCGAATCTATACTACTCAGATGCGGAGGGCAATCATTCGAATAGAAGGTTGTAAAACCTGCACCTGTTTGTGGAATTTTTCCGCTTGGTTGCACAAGAGTTACTTTTACTCCTCTTGCAGTTGGCAAATAAAATTTATACCAGACTGATTTCTGATTATTGCCTGAATTGATTAAATTATTATGAAATACTTCTCCTGTCTGAACCGTCGCATCGGTAATATCAACAGTTTGTCCTTTAAAAATTCCAAACCCAAATCCACCATTACTTATAATTATCTGAGTTGCATTACTGCAATCATCATTTGGAGGCTTTATTGAATAAGATTTCCCCAAAATGAAAATCAGTAAAAATAAAAAAATATTAAATCTAAAGTTTGGCCTCAACTTTTTACTTTTAATTACATTTTATGCCTGTTATACCATTTTAAAAATCAATATACAAAGCAAATATATGCAAAATTATAGAAAGTAGAATATAAATTAAGAAAATGTTTTAGACAAAAGTTCTTTCAACTACAAATCTTTTAGATACTAATTTTTATTTGATTACCAACTCATATATTTTTTTAATTTAAAATTTCAAAACAGACTCTAATATCTTGTTATAGATAATGCTTTTTTTTTTATTCTGGTATCCCGTACTTATCCTACCCTTATCTTACCCTTATCCTAATCTTATCCTTAACAGTCATTTTGACTCGTCCTGGAATAGGTTTACACAATTCAATCTTCCTTTATACGA
>JAUZOY010000226.1 GCA_030706235.1 Bacteroidota bacterium
ATAATGCTTCCCAATGTTCCGAATATTCAGGCATCCTGGCTGACTGTTGGTAAGGATATAGCGCAAATATGTTTGCATGCCGGGGCAAATGATTTCGGGTCAATAATGATAGAAGAAAATGTAGTATCCTCAGCCGGAGCAAATAATTCTTTTAATAAAAGCGGTATTGTCAAGGCAATTGAAGAAGTTGGTTTTGAAGCTCAGCAAAGAAACCAGGAATATGATTATATTGACTAAGATTCTATAAACCTCAGGCACGAAATTAGGCTAAATGATATTTCCCAAATCAATAAGTTAAAACATAAAATATCATTTATTTTAATTAATTTTGCAGCACAATTTTACCAAAGCTCGTAAACAAATTATTTCAAAATGAAAAAAGATACTGAAATTTTCGGTCTTATAGATGCCGAATTAAACAGACAATTACATGGGGTAGAATTAATTGCCTCAGAAAACTTTGTTAGTCAACAGGTACTGGAAGCAATGGGTTCATGCCTCACAAATAAATATGCAGAAGGATATCCGAAGAAAAGATATTACGGAGGATGCGAAATAGTTGATCAAACCGAACAGATAGCAATAGACAGAGCTAAAGCATTGTTTGGAGTAGAATTTGCTAATGTACAACCTCATTCAGGAGCACAGGCAAACGCTGCGGTAATGCTTGCAGTTTTAAAACCCGGAGACAAATTTATGGGTCTTAACCTTGCTCATGGCGGACATCTTACACATGGTTCACCGGTAAATTATTCAGGTATTCTTTACCAGCCAATTCCATATAGTGTCAGAGAAGATACGGGAATGATTGACTATGATGAAATGGAAGCAATTGCATTAAGAGAAAAGCCTAAAATGATAGTAGCAGGTGCATCTGCTTACTCAAGAGACTGGGATTTTGCAAGAATGAGAGCAATAGCAGATAAAGTCGGAGCTATTCTTATGGCTGATATATCTCATCCTGCTGGTTTGATAGCAAAGAAACTCCTCAATGATCCTATGCCTTATTGTCATATTGTTACTACTACTACCCATAAAACTCTCAGAGGGCCAAGAGGTGGAATGATAAGGATTGGTAAGGATTTTGAAAATCCATGGGGATTAAAAACTCCTAAAGGGGAAGTTAAAAAAATGTCTGCATTAATTGACTCTGCCGTATTCCCCGGCATACAAGGTGGACCACTGGAACATGTAATTGCAGCAAAAGCAGTTGCTTTTGGAGAAGATCTTTCAGACAGTTATCTTGAATATTGTAAGCAGGTTATGAAAAATGCTAAAGTTATGTCAGAAGCATTTATGTCTAAGGGTTATAAAGTAATATCAGGAGGAACAGATAATCACCTGATGCTGATTGATCTCAGGACTAAAGTTCCTGAAATTTCAGGTAAATTAGTTGAAAACACTCTGGTTAGAGCAGATATAACAATTAATAAAAATATGGTTCCATTTGACAGCAGATCTCCATTCCAGACTTCAGGTATCAGAGTCGGAACTCCTGCAATAACAACAAGAGGACTTAAGGAAGACAATGTAAAACATGTTGTTAACCTTATTGATAAAGTAATAATGAATATTGATAATGAAAACATTATTACTTCTGTTAAAAATGAAGTTAATGAACTAATGAGTAAATACCCTCTTCATGCTGAATAAATAAGCAGGAGACACAAAAAACAAAAAGCCTCAGAGATTACAAATCTTTGAGGCTTTTTTGTTTTTCTTAATTTTATACTCTATTGTTTTATAAAAATATCTTTATAAATAATTCCATTACCGGTTATTAATACAGAATACATTCCTGCATGTAATCCGGAAACATTAATTTCTGTATTTTGAGTATTAATTGTCTTATCCATTAATTTATCTCCGATAATGTTGTATATCTTCACGTTAATATTTCCTGAATTAAACTTATTATTATAAAAATAAATAACATCTGAAGCCGGGTTTGGGAACAACTTAAATTCAGAAGTTTCTCCGATAATTATATTTTCATTTGTCTTACAATTATTAACTACATAAACAATAACCTGGTCACTGGCACTACATCCATTATTGTTTGTAGAAGTAATTGTATATGTTGAAGTAACAGAAGGGTTAACACTGATTGATGTGCTATTCTGTCCGGTATTCCACATGAATGTTCCGTTTCCTGAAGCATTAAGTGCCACATGAGAATTTCCGCATATTGTTAAATCATTGCCTGCATTAATTACAGGTAAACTATTTACCCTGACTAATACAGCATCAGAAGCCGTACAACCTCCGCTTGAAACTGTTACAGTATATATTTTAATTACTTTGGGAGAAACAGTAATTGCAGAAGTAGTATCATTATTGCTCCATTTAATAGTACCGTTACCTGTTGATGCTAAAGTTACCGAATTCCCCTTACAGATAACTTTATCATTACCTGCATTTACAATAGGACTATTTACATAAACAACGACATTGTCAGTTGATGTTTTTCCAAGACTTGAGGTTACAGTAAGAGTATATGTTGTAGTAACAGATGGGTTAACTGCAATACTTCGAAGTCGCGAACCTGTACTCCATCTGTAAGTTCCACCTCCACTTCCGTTTAATATCGTAGCTTTAGAATTACATATCGTTACATCTGAGCCAGCATCTGCACCAGTAATTACATTAAAATGAATTACAAATCTTTTGGTATCATTTACTACTCCGGACGTGAACGTATAAAGCGGATTCTGAGACAGAATCTGTGTTTTATTTAAAAGAATATCTTCAAGGATTATTGTTACATTAGCTCCGAAACTTCCAATATTAGCTGCAGAAATACTAAATATGCCACTATTACCTGTTTTAAAGCCAAGAGGAATGCTAACACTTTTAGTTAACTGTGAAAGAGAATTTACAGAAAGTTTCTTACCTGAAACAACAGTATAGATTTGAGCAAAGGCAGTATCAGTATTACTAATCAATTCAGTGTCATAATTGTCAATTCCATCAGTGGCATTTGGTGTAAAGTAGATAACAGATTCATCCTTATGGCCACTGTGAATAGCAGTCAATCTCAGCATATTACTTTTTGATGAATTAATTTTATTATTACTTTTATAATAAGCTTGATTACTATGTAATCTGACTGCATTTGAAACGCTTAAAGTTCCTGTAGCAGAAATATTTTTTACCCAGAATCCCTGCATTGCGGGAATGTAAGACTGACCACCATTGGTACCTATTCCGGAAATAGAATTATATGTAGCATACATTCCGTTAGTTCTGTAATATATTACATCCGAAACATTAGTTTTTGTCCAACCTGATGTAGCATCCCAGTCGATTGCGGACGGATAAGGATTAGAGACAAGATTCCATCCATAACCGGAACCGTTGCCTGTTAGATTAATACTATAAATTCCCGTATTTGGAGTACCGCTAAAATTTGCTGTCAGATCTGCATCTCTGAATTTAACAGCATATCCCTGCAATGCATTTAAGACAGTAGTATTATTCTTTATCTGTGTATAAGAACCTGTAGTCTGACTATGTGTGAACACGCCATGATCGACATTGGTAGCATTAAATACAGCAGTTGTTGCAGCAGTTACAGAAGAACCTAGATACCACCATCTTGCACTTGTACCACCTCCACCAATTAAATATTTTTGTATGGTATAAGTTCCGGTTCCTGTTATTGTTCCGTTATCCATGAAAGAACCTGTTCCGGAAGCACTTGAACTAATAAGAAATGTACCATTATTCGTAAAATTTCCTTTTACAGTAAGGTTAGTGTTTTCAGGTATCTGAAGTCCTCCCGCAGTAATAATCAAAGTACCATTTATAGTGGTTGTTCCGGCAGTTAATACTTTAGTTCCGGAACCTCCGATACCGATATTTCCATAGGAAGATGGGGATGCAGGCAAATTATGACCTCCGGCACCATTAAAGTTAACGGTACTGTTATTATCAAAATTAAATGAAGTGTAAGCTGACGGGAAAAAAGGCGAGGCAGTCCTTGTTGTAGTAAATGCAGCACCGGATGCAATTGAAAAAGTACCTGAAGAATTACCTGTAATTGTATAGCCTAAATCTGCAAGAGTTCCTGATAATACAGCTAAATTTCCGTTAACAATTATTCCGGATGATCCATTTGCAATTTGGCCCGAATTATCTATAGTCAGATGATAATAAGTTGTTGATTTTATTGTCTGAGCAGAATTGGTGCATGCATAAATGACAGTATTTGGATTTGCAGATGCAACAAGACCAGAAACAGAAATAGATCCGCCCAGATTTAAAGTACTGTTTGCAGTCTGAGTAAGACTACCCGTACCTGCTAATGCTAATGCTACAGTTAAGTTTGTGTTATTTGTATAAGAGCCTGTTATAGTCAGATTTGATACAGTAAAATTACCTGTACCTGAAATTGATCTTGACGTACCACTTAAGGTATAAATTCCTGTTCCGGAAGTAAATAATATACCGGAATTTACGGTTAAACTTCCACTAATACTTATCGGACAATTAATAGAATTAGTCCAGGTTCCGTTAACAGTAACATCTGCAAATGATTTTGATCCTGTAGCACTACTGATTGTCAGAATTTTTCCGGAAGCAATTGTTGTAGTCCCGGTAATATTAAAATTACTTGCATCTAAGGTACCGTTACCTTGTGAAACATTTAAATAACCGGAAATACCATATGTTGATGTAACAGTACCGGTTATAGTTCCCCCTTTAAATTCCACATTATTAAAACTGTTGGTTCCTGTAGTGCTGTTATCTGTTATTGTTCCGACAATAGTTGTTGTGCCGGCAACTGTTAAATTAGATGTAGAAAGCTGTAATATACCGCTGTTAATTGTCAAATCACCATTCAATACTGTAGTACCCCCTAATGTTGCCGTCTGAGAACTAATATCTATTATTAAATGATGATAGGTTATAGCTTTAAGAGTCTGACCTGTAGATGTAAATGAATACTCTACAGTATTTGGATTAGCTGTTGCAGTTAGTGTCGTTATTGCAAATGTACCTCCCAGATTCAGAAAAGCACCGGTTCCTTGTATTAATGAACCCACACCGGCAAGAGCGGTACTAATATTTAGTCCGTTTACATTATTTGTATAAGATCCGGATACAGTAAGGTTAGGAATCGTCAACGAAGTAGTTGTTCCTCCAATTGTTTTGGAAGTACCGCTTAATGTATAAACACCCGTTCCTGCATTAAATACTGAACCGCTATTAAC
>JAUZOY010000227.1 GCA_030706235.1 Bacteroidota bacterium
ATTTGGGATTTGGGATTTGGGATTTTTTAAATTTAATTGTTTTAATTGCTGCTGAAAATATTGATACTAACTCATTTGCCTCCTTTATAAGTAATTCTAATTCGTTTTTATTACATTTTAATTCAAGATCATAAATAAATTCAAGTCAGAATAAACTTTCATCTGCTTCTTCATCTACAACTTTCAATTTATTTAAAAAATCGTTTCCAGACTTTCCTCTGCATATAGCTCTATAATTTGCAGCAAAAGAAGAAGAAGCTCTTAAAAGTTGATTCGAAATTACATTAACAGCTTTATTTTGTTCTAAGGTAATAAGAAACTTGAATACCTTTAATGTAAACAGTTTAGTTCTTTTTTTTAAATCCTCTTTATTCAATTTCTTAATTACTTAATCCTAATTCCGTGTCTTTATCCTTTTCTTTAATTATTTTACAAATGTACAAATATAATTCAATCCTAATTCCTAAATCCTGAATCCTAATTTTTTTTTACCTTTGCATATAAAAATTACCAAACAAAATAGAATATATAATGATGAATAAAAAGGAATATCTAAACAAAACGATTGAACATATTGATATCAAGAAACTTGATGTTGTCGGAATGATAGATTCAATGGAGAAAATGGCATTTCAGGCAAGAAATCTTTCTAGAGGAGCAAAAATTTTTGAAATGATGCAAAAAGATACTGAATGTGTAAATTTTCTCACTTTAGCAGGATCTCTAATTTCAGCAGGATTGAAACAGGTTGTAGTTGATATGATAGAAAACAACATGATTGATGCTATTGTATCCACAGGAGCAAACATTGTTGATCAGGATTTTTTCGAAGCTCTTGGATTTAAACATTATATTGGCACTCCTTTTGTTAATGATGCAAATTTAAGGGAACTATCAATTGATAGAATCTATGATACATATATTGATGAAGATGAACTAAGAATTTGTGATGAAACAATTGGAGATATTGCAAATTCCCTTGAAAAAAGACCATATTCTTCAAGAGAATTTATAATAGAAATGGGAAAATTCTTAGATAACAATGAAAAATATGCTGTTAGCAGAGAAAACTCAATAATATATAAATGCTACAAAAAAGGTGTTCCTATCTTTGTACCTGCATTTTCTGATTGCTCAGCAGGTTTTGGATTAGTACATCATCAGTGGAATACTAAAGGAGCAAAAGTTTCGATTGATTCTGCTAAAGATTTTCTCGAAATCACTAAAATAAAAATTAAAAACAATACGACTGGAATATTTATGATTGGCGGCGGTGTTCCTAAAAACTTTGTTCAGGATATAGTTGTTGCAGCAGAAGTATTGGAATTTGATGCACCTATGCATAAATATGCTATTCAGATAACAGTTGCAGATGAAAGAGATGGTGCCCTTTCAGGATCAACTCTGAAAGAAGCCAGTTCTTGGGGAAAAGTTGATACAACTTATGAACAAATGATTTACTCTGAAGCCACTATTGCTATGCCGATATTGGTTGCATATTCATACCAAAAAGATGCTCACAAGAGCCGAAAACCTAAAAATCTAAATAGCATTCTATTAGATTAATAAATATTATATATATATACCAACTTAACTCTGTGATGCTAAATAATATTTAGCATCACAGTTTAAAACACACCTTAATTAACTATGATACTTTTTCTACCTCTACTTTTTGTTTTATTAGATTTTCAGATATATTCCAAATTAAACTCTTTATATATTTACAGATTTTCTAATTCTACTAAAAAAATAATTCTTTATTCTTATTGGTTCTTTACTTTAATCACATTAACTACATTTTTTATTTACTATTTATCAAGGCCTTATCATGCTTCCGAAAAGACTTATGTATTGGTCATGATGCTGTCAACATCAATTTTCACTATATATATGATGAAGATATTAGCATCAATCTTCATTATACTCAATTATTTACTAAATCTTTCTCTTAAAATTATATCTCTAATTAAAAAGAAAGAACACATTAAAAATAATGTATTATCAAAAACAGGTTTTATAATAAGTTTCCTTGCATTTTTATTGATGGTCTATGGTATATTATATGGAAGATTAGACTACAGAGTCAGATATGAAACAATATATCTTCCAAATTTACCATCTTCTTTTGAAGGACTTAAGATAGGACAAATTTCTGATATTCACACAGGAAGTTTTTTCCGTAACAGAGAAATTTTAAAAGGTGTTAAACTATTATTGGAAGATAAGCCGGACATAATTTTTTTTACCGGTGATCTTGTAAATTTTCATTCATCAGAAGCATTAAAATTTAAAAAATCTCTTTCAATGATTAAAGCTCCTATGGGAGTATTTTCAATTCTTGGCAATCACGATTATGGAGATTATACTGCATGGAAAACGCCAAAAGATAAAGCAGACGATCTTAATAATCTTATTAATTTCCAAAAAAATATTGGTTGGAATTTACTTATAGATGAAAACAGAATTTTAACTCGTAACAATCAATCAATTGCTATTCTTGGAATTCAGAACTGGAGTGCAATCAGCAGATTTCCTAAAAGAGGTATTCTGGCAAAAGCGCATTATGGAATTGAAAAAATACCGGTAAAACTTTTATTATCTCATGACCCTACAAATTGGGATGCACAAGTAAGAAAAAATTATAAAGATATAGACATTATGTTTTCAGGCCATACACATGCTTTTCAGGCAGGTATTGAATTTGGAAATTTCAAATGGAGTCCATGTCAATACCTTTATAATGAATGGGATGGCCTTTATAAAAAAGGTAATCAATATCTTATGATAAACCGAGGATTCGGATATATAGGATTTCCAGGACGAATAGGTATGCCCCCTATAATTTCTATTATTACACTAAGAAAAGGGAAGCATTAATATTAACGACGGCCACAATCACACATAAGCAATATTTGTCAGCATAAATAGTAAGTTTAAACACATAATTTTATTTTTCAAATAAAATCATATCAAATATCGCAAAAAGTTTCAAACTATTTTGTATCTTTGATTATTCTTCTTTTAACAAATAAAATATTACTATGAAATCCGATATAGATATCGCTCATGAAACTAATATGAAACCTGTAATTGAGATTGGAAGTATATTGGGAATAAGACAAGATGATCTTGAACTTTTCGGGAAATACAAAGCAAAATTACCAATCAGGCTTATCGAAGAAGATAAAGTAAGAAAGAATAAACTTGTTTTGGTTACCGCCATAACTCCGACACCGGCCGGAGAGGGCAAAACTACAACTTCGATTGGACTTGCACAAGCCCTTAATAAATTAGGTAAAAAAGCCACCGTCGTTCTAAGAGAACCTTCACTCGGTCCTGTTTTCGGAATTAAAGGTGGTGCAACCGGTGGAGGTTATTCTCAGGTATTACCAATGGAAGATATCAATCTTCATTTTACTGGAGACATTTCAGCGGTTGAAAAAGCCCATAATCTTCTTGCTGCATTAATAGATAACAATATTCAAAATTTAAAATATTCTTTAGGTATTGACCCCAGAACTATAAAATGGAAGAGAGTAATTGATATGAATGAGCGTTCTCTTAGAAATATTATTATAGGACTAGGCGGGCAAAAACAAGGAATACCACGTGAGACAGGTTTTGATATTACTGCTGCATCCGAAGTAATGGCAATACTCTGTCTTTCCAGAAATATAGCAGATTTAAAGGAACGATTCGGAAAAATTTTCATAGGCTATACTTATGATGATAAACCTGTTTTTGCCAGAGATCTAAAAGCACACGGAGCAATGGCAGCATTGATGAAAGATGCCATTAAGCCGAATTTGGTTCAGACTACAGAAGGGACTCCGGCTATTATACATGGAGGACCATTTGGCAATATCGCGCAGGGTACAAATTCAATTATCGCAACTAAAATGGGATTGACATTTTCTGATTATGTTATAACTGAAGCAGGTTTTGCATCAGAACTCGGAGCTGAAAAATTTTTTGATATTAAATGTCAGGCTGCAGATTTATCTCCACAAGCGGTTGTTCTAGTTACAACGATAAGAGCATTGAAATATCACGGGAATGTAAAATTAAAAGAACTTGATATACCAAACACTGAAGCTGTAATTAAAGGACTTGAAAACTTCGAAAAGCATATAGAAAATATTCAATGCTTCAACTTCAATCCTGTAGTTGCAATCAATAAATTTATTTCTGACACTGATGAAGAAATTAAAATAGTTAAAAACAAATGTAACGAATTAGGAATTAAAGTATCTATTTGTGAAGCATGGGAAAAAGGAAGTAACGGAACAATTGATCTTGCAAATAAAGTAGTTGAAACAGTAAATAATTATAATGGCCATTTTAAACCTCTTTATTCCATTGAACAACCTATAGAAGAAAAAATAGAAACTATAGCTTTAAAACTTTATGGAGCTAAAGATATAGAATATAGTATTGAAGCAAAAGTTGATATTCAGAATATCAAAGAACTTGGATTAGATAAAATGCCGATATGCATGGCAAAAACTCAAAAATCATTATCTGATGATCAATATAAGAGAGGTCGACCTAAAGACTATATCTTAAAAATCAGGAAAGTTGAATTTGCTGCCGGCGCCGGATTTATTATTCCTATTTCAGGTACTATTATGAGAATGCCGGGTTTATCTGCAATTCCTGCTGCAGAAGCTATAGATATAGATATCGAAGGAAATATTATAGGATTATACTGATTTATTTTAACGTGTTGCAACTAAAAATCTAAATTCAACTAAAATTCATAAGTAATTCCTACATCATAAACCGGATAATTTTCTACTGCAAAATCTTTAGGTTGTCTGACATTTATATAATATGCAAATTGAAAATTCAATGTAAATTCTCCTAAATTATATGATAATGGTAATATTAATTCATATGTATTAACACCATATTTTAGATTGATAGAGTAATCGACTTCCTCTTTTTTAACTTTAGTTACAGGAACTGTAGTACTAATAACTTTTCCTGTTATAGGGTCTTTTTCTTTTACAACTTTTGTACGTACTTTATAAGTTACTTTACCTGTTTTGGAATTTTTCACAGCCACATAAGTTTTTGCAAGATATTTTTTCAGATAAAAATCCATA
>JAUZOY010000228.1 GCA_030706235.1 Bacteroidota bacterium
AATTATGCAACAAGTAATAAACTCATGTATTACCTTGGCAAGTCAAAAGATCCGAATAATGTATTCGCAACTATTTCATACGATGCAACTCAGCCATTGGCATCACAGCAATTTAATTTTGTTACAATAGTAATAGATGAAAATTCAATCAGCACCTATCTGAACGGGAAGTTGCAGGAGACAAATCCAAGAAATGGCATGCCGATATCCCGTCCTGGTCAGGATTGGTATATAGGCCAGAGCGGAGCAAAAACCCAGTTTTTAAACGGAGCTATGGATGATATCAGAATATATAACAGAGCATTAAATCCGTGTGAAATAAGCACCTTGTATAATACTAACAATTGCGGAGTTCCTTTAAATGCAATGACAAAGACTGTATGCAAGGGCTATCCAGCAACAATAACGATAGGAGGAAATGTTGATGCTACCTATAAATGGAGTACAGGGAGTACCGGAACGACACAGACAGTAAGTCCGACAGTATCTACAAAATACTACATTACAGTAACTCAACCATCAGGATGTAAATCAATTGACAGTTACTGGGTATATGTAGTTAATTGCAGCGAAGACGCTTCAAATAGTGGTGAGTTAGGAATGATGAATGATGAGTTAAAAGGCAAATTATCATTGAATATCTATCCAAATCCGGTTATGGAAGAGTTGAATATAGTAAATGCAACAAATTCGCAGATCAGGATATTTGATATGCTTGGTAATGAAATTAACTATATTGAGAAAGCAACTGAACATGTAAAAATCAATATGAGCAGATTATCAGCAGGACTTTATTTTGTAAAGATCATTTCAGATGATGGAATTATTACAAAGAGAATCGTGGTTTATAAATGAAAAAATAAAGAAAGTGGAGTCGCCTTAATTTAAATGTAGGTAATATTTATGTTTATTTTGTAAGAAAAACGTATGTTTGCTGAAAATCTGAAATTTTTTAATAATGGTTTTGAATGAGAATTTTATATAAGGTAATATTATCATATTTTTTATTTTTATTTGTTTTGTCTTCAGGCAATTGCCAGAAACTTAGTCCTGAAGTATATTCAACTATGGGAGGTTTTTCTCAGGGAAAAAATTTTCAGCTTAGCTGGACTTGTGGAGAGACTTTTTTCCAAACAATAAACGGTAATAAGTATTTATTAACTCAGGGTTTTAACCAGACGAGTTATTTAATTTCATATATTCTTTCAATTACTTCTGATATGGGAAGCTTTATAGTTTATCCTAATCCTGCAACTGATATAATCTATCTTAAATGTAACCTCAAAGACCTTAACGAATTAAGGTATGAAGTTATGGATTTTAAAGGTATTACAGTTTTAAAAGGAATTATTTTAAATTCAGAAGAAATATTAAATATTAAAGGTTTGTCAGGAGATTTTTATATTATAAATGTATATAGAAATAATCAGTTATTAAATGCATGCAAATTAGTAAAATTAAAATAAAATAATTTTTAAATGAAGAAGTATTTTTTAGTTATTAGTCTTTTTATAAGTGGATTTATTTATTGTCAAAATGTACCAAAAGGTATAAGCTATCAGGCAATAGTCAGGGATTTACAGGGTAATATACTCCCTAACAGGAATGTTGCGATTAAAGTTAGTTTGTTATTAGAAAATAGTATTTCCGGGGCAATAGTATACAGTGAGACGCATAAGGTAACTTCAAATCAATTTGGCTTAATTAATTTAATGATAGGGAAAGGGATTCCGTTATCAGGAGATTTTGAAAAGATTGACTGGTCAAAAGGAATATTTTTTTCAAAAATTGAAATTGATATAAATGGAGGTACGGACTATGAATTAGTTGGAGTTTCTCAAATGTTATCAGTTCCTTATGCATTATATGCAGAAAAAGCCGGAAGAACTATTTCTGATTCTATACCTCTATCCCCTTTAAAAAATATTATACAGGAATATTCTCAAAGTGAAATTGATACAATGAAACCTAAAAATTTAATATTAATATTTAATAAATCTACATGTAAGTTGAATTATTATATAAATTCAATCTGGTTTGAATTAAATAATAATGCTATAAATAAAATCAATGCAAATGCCGGACCGGACCAGATAATACCAAATAAAACCAAGGCAATACTAAATGCTGTTTTACCATTGAATTTCAGCGGAAAATGGATTGTAATTTCAGGTGATGGAGGAAGTTTTTCTAATGATTCTTTACCTAATGCAGTTTTTACAGGTAAAGAAAAAACAGATTATAAACTTCAGTGGACTATAAAAAATAAATGTTATAGTACTTCCGCCATTCTATCTGTATCATTTACAGATGCTTGTTATAATATGGTAAAATTGAAAGATACCAGGGACAATAGGGAATATAAAATAGTATCTATAGGGAAACAATGCTGGATGCAGGAAAATCTTAATGTTGGTATTAGAATTGATAGTGCTGCGCCAAGTACAAATAACAAAAAAATTGAAAAGTATTGCTACAGAGATTTTGAATCAAATTGTAATATATACGGTGGTTTATATAATTGGTATGAGATGATGTCCTATATAGATCCAAATGATAATCATACAAGTAATATTCAGGGGATTTGCCCTTCCGGTTGGCATGTCCCGGATATTCCGGAATGGGATACATTAGTTACGTTTATGGGTGGTTCTGGTGTTGCTGGTTGGAGATTAAAAGAAGCAGGCAATAGTCATTGGACGGGAACAGATAAAGGCGCTGATAATAAAAGCGGATTTACTGCATTACCTGCCGGAATAAGGAAAGCTGATACAAAATATTATAATCTTGGCATTAATACCTATTTCTGGAGTGCTTCTAAAGTCGATAATGATAATTTTTATGCAGTAAAATTAAGTGGAATGTATGAAGGCGAAAGTTATCCACGCCAGAATTATCATAAATATTATGGGTTATCTGTAAGATGTCTGAAAAATTAATTTAATTAATAAATTTAGCCTTACCTATAATCTGTCGTTTTGTTTTTCTTTATTAATATTAATTAGGTTTCCAACTTTATATTTGATATTAATATACCCAATTCATTATATTTGGAAAAATATCATTTTTTATTATAGAATTAGTAAAATGTAATAATATAATAAAATGAGATAAATCAGTTATAAAAATTGATTGCTGGAAGTAAATGAAAGAAAATCTTGATATTTTGAGATCAGGAAAGACAGGTAATATTATTGTAATATCAATAATATTGGTTTTGGTAGTTTTATCTTTATTTCGCCTTTATCCTTTTGAAAATTCTTTAAAGGATATTGTAAATGGTAAAGATGATTGGAACAGATATGCACGTTTTGCTTTGGATATAAAACATAATGGCGTTTTAATTAAATCGGTAAACGGTGTTTATAAAGGTCCCGGAGGCTTTTTGTATAATTACTTTGTTGCATTGTGCTTTTTAATTTTTGGCGAAAATAATATCCCTATATATATTATTCAAATTGTTCTTCTTGGATTTTCAATTGCATTTATTTATTGGACATTTCGGGATAAAATGAATCCTTTTACCGGATTTGCTTTTCTGTTAACAATGTTCTCTTTTGCATTGGTTGATGTTTATAAAAATTATTCATTTCGGTTACTTAGCGAAAATTTAGGAGTTTTCACTGTTTCATTATTCTTTTTTTTCTTCATTAAAGGAATAGAAAAGAATAAATTGTCATTTCAAATATGTTCAGCATTTTTTCTTGTGTTTTCTATTCTAACAAGACCGAATATTTTCCCTTTTGGGTTAGCATTCATAATAATTCTAATAGCTTTTTTCCTAAAGCAAGAAAAACCTTATATATTAAAGAGCATTTTATTTGCATTGTTTTTTTTATCAGGAATGTCAATTATTGCTTTCAGAAACTATATTGTTTGTGGTAGTTGGACCTTTTTACCCACATATGGTACTTCCTCAGTATTTGCTTTAACATCGCATATTTCATTAAGTTATTTACTTAAAAAGGTGTTATTCTGTTTGGGATTTTTAACAACTTTAAATTCAGAATACCTGTTGCGCCCTCATTGGGTTCTAATGTGGATAGGGTACTTTATTTATATTTTTTTAAGAATAAAGGATAAAACCGGATTTGAAATTTGGGAACTAACCGTACATCTTTTTATACTTTTATATTATGGATTATCCATTATTTCTCTTCAAATAGGCTCATATGGGTTCCGGATATTTATTCCTGTAATATTTATTGTTTTAGCTTTTTCTTTTATGGCTGTAGACAGATTAATGAAACTGAATATCAATTCCTAAAATAAACAAATAACCCCGACATGATAAAACCACGCCGGGGCTAACGGACTAATTATACTAAATTTTTAATTGAAAGTTATTTCCTGTGGATTTATTCCCACTTGAAAATTATCTTTTAATGCCCCTGTTGTTGAATTATATCTGTAAACAGTGCCATTTGAGTTAAAATCTTTAGGATCTGTTAAATATATATAATCTGTTTTAGGATCATATCCCAGACCATAAATATAACCGTTTGCTGGGGTAATAAATGGTACAATTTCAGAAGTGGTAATGTCATAATATGATACTCCGGAACCATATATATAAAATAATCTCTTTTTTGCTGAATTAGTACAAAGTTCAGTTGGGTGTTTTGTATTATCCGGAAATGTATATGAATATTCAATCGAATAATCATTTGGATTAATTCGGACTATTTTACCGGGTGTTGAATTTGATTCTGCGGCATAATCTTCAATCCCTGAACATAAAACCCATATCTTGCCATTTGAATCCGTTACAATACCTGTTGGATCACCTCCGATAACAAGAGTTTTCAGTGGAGTGTCTGTCTGAGTATCTATAATTGTAATTGTGCTGTCTTTGTCAAGTCCTGCAGAGTTAATAACAAACAATTTTGTTCCTGACAATATCATTTTATCCGGATATTTCCCCGCAGCTATTGTTTTGGTTATTGTATTTGATGTAAGATCGACAACTTTGATATTCCCGCCAGTTGTTCCTGATCCCCAATCTGATATATATCCTTTTGAAGAGCTTATACCAACAAAGTATCTTGGAGAAGTAAGATTTTTAATAACTCCGGTAGATGA
>JAUZOY010000229.1 GCA_030706235.1 Bacteroidota bacterium
ATAAGTCGTCACTACAACCTGTATTTCAATGGAGAAGAGAGTAATAGCTTATTTATCAAATCGTAAACTTAATATTTGTTGTTGGAAAAACCTGCGACAAGAAAACCTACACTTAATACCCCAAGCAATGATTCAACTGTAGTAATAAACTTCAACCACCCGTGTGGACTCATCTCCCCGTATCCGAAAGTTGTAAATGTTATTACACTCAGATAAAGTCCATCCAGAATTGTGAAATGATCTGTTTTGATGTATTTGCCGTTAACAGCAACATTGTAGCTGTTTATCCAGTAGATAATCCCGAAAATTACTACGGTCAGAATTGCAAACCAGATTATTTTATGTGGTCTTTTCCCATAACCCCAGTAATGATAGCTGATAGATTTTCTTATATAATCGAATTTTTTGGAATTCTTTCTCTGAAGCTCTTTCTCTTTCATGAAGTATTCAATTGCTTTGGAGTCGTCACCCTGATCAGCATATATTTTCTTGAAAGTCTTATATGCATAGAGATTCTTATCATGTATTCCTTTGATTGGATGAATTTCTACATCAAATAAATTTGAATCTTTAATTAATGGTTGAAAATTACCGGAATGGATCTGAATCATTGATAATTGAGATTTATTTATTTCTCCGTTTAGAATGCAATCAATAAACTTACACTGTTGAATCTTGGATTTATAAATCCTCAGATTGTTTAATGAACAGTATTCAAAATTGGTTAATGAAATTATTGAATTATCCATAACCATGTTGTCACATGCACAGAAAGAGCAAATAAGGTTTCCCATTTCTCCATAACTTATCTCACCATAAAATTTCAAACCACATAGATTTACAAACTCTAAATGCTTACCTCTTTCTAATATCCCAAATTCATTTATCGGAGCTGATATACCTCCCATTTTAAGAAGTTCATATTCGGAATGAATGAAAACCTTTTCAATATCTAGATTTGGCGCTTCACGTTTATTTATCTTGAGTATTACTTCATTTTTATTCATTTGATATAGCCAATCCAAATAAGATTCAAATTCAACAAGTATTTCAAACTTTCGTTTTAAATTAAAATGTTTATATTGTGCTATCTGATTGCTGTCAAAAATAAATGTTGCTTCTTTACCCTCGTACTTGTGCATTATTAAAAATTTTTTCTTGTTTTTGAAATTATATTTTGGGGTAAGAAATTTATTTATACTTCCATGTGAAATGATTATTTCATTCGTAAGTTTATTTTCTTTTTTCCATTCTTTAAAAAGTAGAAGTTTTTCATCAAAAAAATTTAATAGCTTCGGATAATCATGTATTTTTCTCCATTCCTTAAAATATTCCGGTGACAAATTCCATAAATCCAGAATATCAGGTTTAGGGTTATCCTTAAGTTTTTCGAAAAACTCCCTGTCTTTTATTGCCTGCTTTTTTTTTATTTCTTCTCTGGTCATGGCTGTTACTCTTTAATATCAGGTTTTTCAGGTATTAGTTTCAATTTCTTTGAATCTTATAAGCTGAATAGTAGAGTTGTCGTATCCTCCGTTTTCATTTGCATGAGCGATAAGGAGTACTGCTTTTTGCTGCAGAGTCTTACTGCTGTTGAGAATACTTTCAATTTCTGTGTCTTTAACAAGACCTGTTAACCCATCAGTGCATAGCATCAGGATATCATCGTTATCCGGGAATAATGGTATTTCTGAAATAGAAGGTTGTACAGTTGGAAAATGTCCCAGTGATTTGGTTATTATATTTTTTGCAGGATGATTTTCAGCTTCTTCCTCTGTAATTAATTTTTTATCGACTAATCCCTGAACATACGAATGGTCTTTCGTCAACCGATGAAGTTTACAGTTTGAGTTATAATAAATCCTGCTGTCTCCTGCATGAGCATAAAATACTTTATCAACACGAAACATCGCTAAAACGCATGTAGTTCCCATGTCCTTAAGCTCAGGTTTTTCATAAGACACATCATAAATTACCGAATTAGCAAAATTAAATGCTTTTAATATGGCCGAAAAAGGATTTTCATAATATTCCTTTTCAAAAAATTGCCTGAATGATTCTACTGCAAGCTTTGATGCAACATCTCCTCCCGCATGACCTCCTATGCCATCGCATACTACAAATATATCACCATTAATTGTTGAGAAGCATCCAAAATAATCTTCATTCTGATGCCGTACTTTGCCAATGTCTGTCTGACAAGTATATTCAAAAGTTTTCATAATTTTGCAAGGGTTAATTTGCTATACAAAGATAATAATAATTTTGAAGAAAAAAAATATTTTTTAGGAGTAATTTAGAGCTGATAAATATTATATATCTTTGGCAAATAAAGATGAAAATATCGGTCTGAATAATAAACTTGGAAACTTCACGCCAGTGTTTTTCGTATAGACATGCAATATTTCATTGGTTAAATTAGAGATAAAACTATGCCACTTTTTCGTAGGTTTATAAAAGTATATTATGTTTTAGCCCTGCTGACTTCAATTATATTTATTGGCGTTTTAGGTTTTATAATTATTGAAGGGTACTCGTTTAGTGAAGCTCTTTATATGACCTTTATTACTATCTCAACTACCGGATTTAGTGAGGTTCGCCCACTTAGTGGTGCCGGTCGCTATTTTACAGTGTTTCTGATTTTTATTAGTTTCGGAACTTTTGCTTATGGAATTACAGCTTTGAGTAATTACATTATGGATGGTGAACTCCGTAAATATTTTAATGAATACAAAGAAAAAAAAATGATTGGAAGAATGGAAAATCACATTATCGTTTGCGGTTATGGCCGAAACGGTAAGCAGGCAACTATCGAACTTGCTATGAACAAGCATCCTTTTATAGTTGTTGAAGAAAAAAAAGTAGTAATTGAAAACAGTGATGATGAACATCCTGTAATTTTTGTCGAAGGTGATGCTACAAAGGATGATATACTGTTAAAGGCGGGTGTTCAAAAAGCTAAAGCAATAATTACAACTCTACCTATAGATGCAGATAATCTTTATGTTGTCCTTTCTGCTCGCTCATTAAATCCTAAAATAAAAATTATTAGTCGTGCTTCTAACGAATCTTCATTTAATAAACTTAAGATTGCAGGAGCAGATAATATTATTTTCCCTGAAAAAATAGGTGGTGCTCATATGGCTTCTTTAGTCGTAAAACCTGATGTGGTTGAATTCTTTAATCTTATTACAGTTCAGGAAGGTATCCAAAATACTAATCTGGAAGAAATCATGTGTAATAACCTGCCTGTAAATCTTAGAAATAAAACAATTAACGAACTTGGTGTGCGTAGTAAATCAGGTGCTAATATTATCGGATTCAAAACTCCTGAAGGTGAATATGTTATAAATCCTTCTCCTGATACTATTATGATGCATAATGCCAAACTTTTTGTTTTGGGTACACCTGAACAAATTTTAATTATGAAAGAAATGATTGGTAATAAATAATAGCTATTTAGGCATAAAAATATATCTGCTGGCTTATAATAATAAAAATTATTACTTTTGTATTAAGTAATGGTTGTCTTAAATAAAATCTATGATAGGACTTGTCGGTATTAATCATAAAACAGCACTGGTTGATATAAGAGAAAAATTTTCTTTCAATGAAGAAGAAATAAAGAAATTCTGTTTATTACTTCAGATAGATGTATTCTTAAGAGGTTGCGTAATCTTATCTACCTGCAATCGTATGGAGATATATTTTCATACGGAAAACCATAATGTAAAAACAGGCTTTGATTTTATTCTCAGAAATCTTGCTTATTTTAAAGGATATACAGAAGACTTCAGGCAGAATTTTTATTTCAAACATGATGAAGGTGCTGTAAATCACCTTTTTAAAGTTGCATGTGGCTTGGACTCTCTTGTAATTGGAGAAGACCAGATTATCAGTCAGGTAAAAAATGCTTTTTGCCTGTGTCAGAGTATTAATGCTGTTGACAATCTGCTATCGAGAATGTTTCAGAAAGCTATCGAAGCTGGTAAAAGAGTACGTACTGAAACCGCTATAAACAAAGGCTGTGCATCAGTAAGCTCTGCTGCAATAGAATTGGTAGAATCAATAACCGGAAATTTATCAAAAAAAGCAGTATTATTTATCGGCGCCGGACAAAGTGGAGAGCTTGCAATTCAAAGTTTTCTGAAAAAAGGAGGAAAAACTCTTTATATTTCCAATCGTACTCTGGAGAAAGCAGAAGAACTGGCAAAATTATATAATGCCAAAACTGTAAAATTTGAAGAAAAGAATGCTTTTCTAATGCATGCTGATGTTGTAATTACTGCAACTTCTGCAAGTACCTCTATAATTTCATATTATGATGTTGAATCGGCTATGAATCATAGAAAGGGTAAACAACAAATTTATATCGATCTTTCTGTACCAAGAAATATAAGTGAGGATATTTCAAAATTGGATAATGTTCGATTGTTTGGACTTGATAACTTACTTGATATTGTTAATTCAAATCTGGAAAAAAGAAAAGATGCTGTTGAGCAGGCAACCTTGATACTTAATGATATAATTTATGAATTTCATGCATGGCTTACAAGTCGTAGCCTGTTACCTACTATAAAGAAAATCAAAAGTTTCCATAATTTCAACGAAAAAGAATTTGAAACATTTGCAAAAGCAAATTCAGTAAAAGATATTGCTCTGTATCACCAGTTTGTTAGCCATTTGTCAGAAAAAATCACACGTAAATTAATTAAAAATCTAAAGAATGTAACTGATAATGGCAGAAATACTGATTATATAAATTTAATTGACAGATTATTTGAATCATCTTCAGATGAATAAAAGTTATATTATAGGAACAAGAGGAAGTAAATTGGCGCTGCTTCAGGCTAATAAAGTAAAAGAAGAATTATACAGGATAAATCCCGAAATAAATTTTGAAGTGCGAACCATAAAAACTAAAGGTGATAAAATCCTTGATGTTGCTCTATCAAAAATCGGTGACAAAGGACTATTCACCAAGGAATTAGAAACGGCTCTTATAGAAAATGAAGTTGATGTTGCTGTTCATAGTCTGAAAGATTTACCAACTGAATTACCTGATGGGCTATGTCTCGGC
>JAUZOY010000023.1 GCA_030706235.1 Bacteroidota bacterium
CACTGCCTGAAGCTGTACAACCATTCACAGTAACTGTAACTGAATATATTGTATTAACTGTAGGATTAATAACAATATTTGCTGTAGTTGCATTTGTACTACACAGATATGTTCCTCCCCCACTCGCTTTCAATGTATCTTTCGATCCCTTGCAGATTGTTTTATCCGATCCGGCATCAGCAACCGGTAGAGTCTTTACAAAAACCACTATATTATCACTTGCCGTACAACCGTTTGTTCCTGTCCCTGTTACTGCATATGTTGTTGTTACAGCAGGATAAACTTTGATTGAGGCTGTTCCCACACTGTTATCCCAAACATATGTATTTGCGCCGGTTGCTGTCAATGTTGCTAAGGCATTCTGACATATAGTCTGATCTGAACCGGCATTTATTGCAGGCAATGCATTTACATAAACCACAATATTATCAGTTGATGTTACTCCGGATGTAGTCCCGGTTACAAGATATGTAGTAGTTGATGCCGGACTAACTATAATTGAAGATGTTGTATCACCGGTATTCCATTTATAAGTATCGGAACCGGTTGCAGTCAATGTTGCCTTTTGACCTTTACATATTGTCTGGTCATTACCTGCATTGACTTTTGTCTGTGCAATAATATTCAGTGTACTAACCAATAATAACAAGATCAGATAAAACTTTCTCATAATATTAATAATGATAATTTATTTAATTGTTTATTCTAATTTATTGATTCTAATCTTTTAGCAACTTCAATTCTTAAATCTGTATGTTTAACATTTCTTAAAAGGTCTGTAAGAATTTCCTTATTTGTAATTTTATTTACAGCTTCTTTTCTAACATATGGATCAGCATCATTGATAGCAATTTCTTCTATCAATGACTCATTTTTCAGATTTTTTACGGCTGCTGAACGAACATAAAAATCGGGATCCGATTTGGCAATTACCGACAATGTATCCTGACAATTCAACTTGCTAACTGCTGCCGTTCTTATATTGAAATCATCTGATTTTAATGCAAAATCTTTTATTATTTCCGCATTATTTATCAATGAAAGTGCAGACAAACGTATCACTTTATCCTGTGAATTTTCAACTATTTCTGTAAGAATTTTTTCATCCGTAATTTTATTCAATGCTTCAATCACTATATTCATATCTTCCTTCTTGCTTAACACAAAGTCTTTTAATATTTCACAATCAGTAATCCTTTGTAATGCAACTTTTTTCACATTCTGACTTTTATCTTTTATAGCTATTTCAAACAATACATTCTGATTTTGAATTTTTGAAGTAGCTATTTGTCTTACATAATAATTATCATCATTTTTTGCTATCTCTTCGAGTATTTTTTGATCATCAAGCCTTTCTACTGCTTTTTGTCTTACCGTGAAATCTATATCATTTTTTGCAACTTCTGCTATCACTTGCTTATTTTCTACCCTTTTTACAGCTTTTTTTCTTACCAGAAAATCCGAATCTGTTTTAGCCAATTTTTCCAGAATATCCTGATCTTTTATTTTTTTTACTGTTCGAGCTCTCAGATCATAATTCTTTGAATTCAATACGATCTCTATCAACTCTTCTTGTGTTTCTGTTACTTGGATTTCTTCTGACATAGGAGTATGGTTTTATAAATTTATATATATAATTTTATCATAAAGTAAATATCTTACAAATCTACAAAATAATAATTGAAAATTCTTACTGATATAAAAAAAAAATAATGAAATTAATCTTGACTACTTAAAATCAGATAATTTCACCACAATTTATTTTCATACTTTTTTGCTTGATATAATATATAAATCCTGTCATAAGGATTACACTTGCAATAAGATATATAACGGATGTTGATTGAGTTCCTATCGCATCAGGATCAAAATTTATTACCTTCCTATTATTAAGAAATGAAACAACTACGGCTGTCCCATTATTCAATAAATGTGCAAATACCGAGGTCCAGATTGATCCTGTCCAGTAAAACAGATATCCAAGATATATTCCCATAAGGAATCTTGGCAAGAAACCGTAAAACTGCATATGTATTGCAGAAAAAATAAATGCTGCAATTATTATTGCTATATGAGGATTTTTAATTTTATCATAAAATAACTTTTGAATTACACCTCTGAATAAAAACTCTTCACCTAATCCAGCAAGTACTGCAATCATAATAAAATTAACTAAAAATCCGCTTAAACTTGAAGTATTTAGAAATGTCTCTGTTATTATACGACCTTTTTCTTCTGACTCTTTCATCCATTGCTCTATTCCACTCATAAATGAAGGCAATTTCATCATTGAATTCCATTCTGCCATTCTGTTAATAAATGGAAATGCTGCCAACATTGCCAAACCTCCTAACAAAACTATCCCAACAGAAACCTTTCTGTTAATACGTAGATATGATGATATATTAACATTTGCAAGGTATGCAAAAAATAATGCAGGAACAATAAACATTCCGATCTGGCTTAGTATCTGAACATACTTATTTAAAGAAATAATATCAGGATTATTTATTTCTCCGAGTTTTGTAAGATTGACAACGAAATCATTACCCATAAATATTATCGGAATAATAACTCCAATTGACAAAATAACGATTGTACTTAATGTTATTATTAAAATAAGGTATAATATGTTTTTTAATAATCCTGCCTTGTAAAGAAGTGGTATTCTATTCATCTGCTATTTTTAAAATATCGGCAAAAATAAACAGATTTTTTAATCTTATAATATAACACAAAAACCTATGTTCTATATCTTACACTCTTATCTTAGTTAACCATACCTCTAATATTTCCTTACCAGCTTTTTATCAATAACATACAAACTGACTTGCTTTGCACCTTCGGCAGTGTAATTAAACTTGCAATGCAGATTAGTTATAAGTTGTTTAACATCCCGCTTAATACGTTCTTCATTATTTTCAAAATTATCAGTACCAAAGTCCATCAAAGCTCTTCTGAAATTATCATTGTCTGTATATGGAGCCAAAGCATTTTCTTTCAGGTTTCTGGTATACCTTTCAAAAAGATTTTTATACTGACTCGTCTCATCTATATTCTTATTCAGAACTCTTATTTCCTGAGCAAGTGTTTTGGTAACATATTCAGAACGCAAGTCATTTCGGAAGTTATGCCTGATTGTATCTGTTGTAGTAGTTCCAAGATATATTGACTCGAAATTCTTATAAAATTCCTCTGTAATATCAATATTATCTCCGGTATAGACACATCTTTCGGTTGTTCCTTTCTCAAAGTTCAATGCATAAAGATAGTTCATTATGTCCTTTGAAATTTGTTTTTCATTATAGTAATATATTGATTCTTTTACTTCCTGAAGTGCATTGAATCCATAAGAGCTTTCAAGAGAATTGATAAATCCATCCGGTATTTCACTGAATTCAGGCTCCCCTGCATTTTCTTCAAAGAAATCCTTTATCATGTCCATAGTAATCAATTTGTCTGAATTGGCATGCCTTGAATAAAAATTGCTGAAAATACTTAAAGACTGACGGCCGGAAATTCCTTTTAGTCCTTCTGTTTCCGAAGCTCCGACTATATCTTTTCTTGTTTGTCGGTCAAATCTTTTTACATCTTCCTCTGAAAGCCATTCAGGTATCTTTCCGGTATAAACATCCATTTTCAACAGCAAGAAATTTCTGTCAACATATTTTGAATATTTTTCAGGATGTATTATCCATTTTCTAATTGCTTCACTTTCCCTGTTTAGTCGTGTTGATATTATTATCTTGGCAAAGTTTGTAAGAACCCTCGGTAAAAACTTTTCCGTGATATCCTCACCGAATTTATTTATATATATAACAACTTCAGTATTATAATCAAGAATATATGGAATTGAAATATTGATTATCCTATCCTGAAATGACTTTACATTTTCATAATATCTTTTATCTTCAGGATTTACCAAACCTACAAATAGTGATTTTATTCTTTCTTCCACAAGATCAACTTTATGAATACCATCACTGATAATTCCATGCAAGTCCATCAACCTGTCGACATTATGCTCTTTAATATCCATTAATGCATACACACCATTATTGGTATCTGCAAGTGTGGAATAAATGTATTTAATATTTTCGTTCTGAAAAACTTCATTAATATAATTCTGAAGAGTATAATTAGATTGAGGTTTGGTGCTTCCTTCATCGCCGGGGTTAAACACACTTATTCCTCTTCCGAACTGTCTGTTGAAATCTACTCTTCTGGCATGTACCATCTTGAATACTTCTACCGGCACGCCTAATTCTTCCAGCAGGGTATTGTAAATGGAATTACATATTGAACAAGGTGTATCCTTTAGTACCCAATTGTATTCTTTATCGTGAAATAACTTCTGCTTGAATTTTTTGTCATCTATTAGTTCATCCAGGAATCGTTGCCTGTATGCCCTATGGATAAGTAATATGGGATGATCATGATTAGGACAGGGAATCTCAATAACTCTGTTATTTGTATTTTGATGTTCATAATCAATTGGTGGTAATCCCTTTACCTTTCTTCTTATCAGGTCAAATTTTTCAACATCTATTTTCCATAATGTCTCATAGATTTCACCTTCAGGTGTTTTAGTATATTCCTCAAATTTCATAAGCAAATTGTTCAGAAATGTACTTTTTCCACTTCCCGGAGGTCCTTCAAACAAATAAATCTGGTTGTTCTGAATCCCTTTTTTAAACTTTGATATAAGGTTCATGAGTCTGTTTGCAAAAGGGCGGTCTGCAAAAAATGGATTATCACAATCTTTAACAAACAACTGGGACGTATCATATGAAACAAAACCTATAGTTTCTTTGTCCATATATTCATCTTTTCCTTTAGGCACATAATAATTTACCATATCATGGAAGAGCTGGAATATATCTCTGAAAATTATTTCAGGTCGATCAGACGCCTGAAACAAAAAATCATCAAAAGTTTCATGTTTTTTATGTTCGCTAACATAAAGCTCGCTGGATATCCAGTATAGAAGTTCCAACTTTTTACCTTTTTCTTCCCAATGCTCTATGCTTTTCTTTTTAGTAGCCATTTCAAAAAAAATTAAAGTAATGTTTTTGTTACCTTTCTATCTTTCATTGTATATAAAACTCTTTCATACCTGAATTCCTTTTTATCCTTCTTTTCATTCTTGACAGGTATTATTTCTGTAGTTTCCAGCTGAACCTGAGAGCCCCAAAGATACTCAATCCCCATTAATGTATCAGCAATATAAGGTTTATATATTTGTTTGTTTTCAAATTTATGTACAAGGTAAAGATTATCTTCATTTGTCCTGTTTTTATCAATATCTATTACTACAGGATGATATAGTGAATCAACCAGCATTTTTTTATAATCATTTGCTTTACGGCTTTTGATATAATACTCCACAGTTCCTCTATCCTGGTTAAATCTTTCTCCAACAACAAACAAATTATGTTTATCAACGAATTCCTGATCAGTAAAAGTATTTACAAGCATAAAATCAGAAAAGTTACTCCTCAGGTTAAATATTGCTTCCTTTCCCTTCCCTGCCTTCATGTCATAATTTTCCCGTGTTTCAATATCCCTGATCATCTGAAAGTTATAATCTATCTTTCCTTTTTCGGCAAGTTCTTCAACATATTGAATCAATCTCAGCCCTATTGCATACGGATTTAGTCCTATCCTGCTTATTGAAGTTACTCCGGCATTTAGTTTTGCATACCCTATCTCATGTCCGCTTATTCTGTCATCTTTTCTGAACAATTCATCATGCCAGTAACTCGCCCATCCTTCATTTAATATCTTTGTCCTCATCTGAGGTCCGAAATAAACAGAAGTATTTCTTACTATGGTCATTATGGACTTCATCCATTTGTTTTCTTCTTTGTAAAGAAATTGAGAATTGTCCCTGATATATTCCATAATGTCAACTTTCTTAGTGCTTTCCTCAACATATTTCTCAAACTTCGCCTGAAATTCAGGATATTTTATTCTGACATCAGTAAAGAATACAGTTTCAGCCAGATCTTTATTTTCAGCTACAAGTTCATTATACCTTTCAATTTCCCTGAAAATGTCATGAGATGGAGCCTCCACTACCTCCTGAAGAAACTTCTCAATATAATAAGTCAGTTTAGCCGACGGCATGTTTTCATGTGCAAATGTATCCTTTGGCAAACTCTGGAAAAATCCGGTAATATTGTCAATGCACCTGCTGAATTCAATTGTATAATCCACCCACCTGCCATATTCCGAACGCATACTATCAATCAGCCTTTTATCTGCCAGTGCCTGCCCGACAAAATCATCATGCCACGTATTTTCAAACAATATATTATTCTGAAAGAAATCTATATGACCAAGTACATGATAAAATATCATAATATTCATCCAGTCAGGATTATTATCATTGTAAAATGATATTGCCGGACGGGAATTTATTACCGTTTCATATGGATTATTAGGATAAAGCTTATACTTACCCTGTTCCCTCAACACCTCAACATCATGAACCCAGTAATCATAAAGTGTTGGAATCATCACCTTTGGCGACAATTCAATCAAATCCCTGTTCGTGACTATATATTCAAGAGTCTCATTATCAAATACAAGCCCGGCATCTCGCGCCCTGACCTTGCATTCTTCCATGATTTTTTTAGCATGCTGATTTATTAATTCCATATCAGTTTCTTTTTATCTTTCCTTTTTAGAATGTAAAATTACAATTAAATTTTATTATAATACCATTTATTATTAATAATTCCACATCCATTTTTAATAACGCAATTAAGCTTATCGTAATTGTCAGAATTATTTATTTCAGGATTTAAAAAAGTTTTTGACTCTCCCTTTGTAAATTCTACTATACTCATTGTATACTCATTGTATACTCATTGTATACTCAATGTATTCTCATTGTAATCTCATTGTAATCTCATTGAGACATCAGCCGGAATAAACTACTCTGATACGGCTTTAATACGGTTTTACCCTTGCTTTACCCCCGAATTACCCAGACTCTTTCACAATTTCAAAGGTACATGCTCTGAAAGTTGTTCATAAAATTTCCTCTTTAAAATTACTTTTGTAGACTCTTTTACAGTTTCAAAGGTACATGCTCTGAAAGAGCATAATATATCAGTGCAGTGTGCAAACCCTGTGAAAAACACCAATAACAATATTTATAAGCACTGAAAGAGCAAAATAAAATTAAGGTACTTACATCTTTGACAAAAAACATTCAACTCTTCACTCTGTGTCCCTCTGCATCTTCTCCTTTTACCTCTGTGTAACACTTACTTTCATTATCAATTATCAATTAACCATTCACCATTATTTAATAACCTTATTATCAATCAACAACCTAAGTAGAAAAAAAAACTTCCCCCCTTGATTTCCAACCTTATTTTCAATTAACAACCTTATATTCTTTTCGTCTCCTATGTCCCTTAAGTCCCTTAAGTCCCTTTTTTAACTTTTAATTACTAATGTTCTATATTTCCCCTGGCCCCGCTTTTTCTGAAAGTTCTGAAAGTCTCGCTTGTCCTGAATGTCCTGCCTTATAATCCTCAACTCTCGTTCCCTGAGTTATGCCGAATTCACTTTGCACAGGAATGGTGGCTCACTTTTACAGGAATATTCAACTTATGTCATATTTATAAATCTATAGACCAGTACTCCGCCAATGTCTCTGCCTGATCCAGCACTTTTGTTATTGATACATTATACTCTCCGGTTTTCGGATCATCCGGCGGATATTTATATTTTCTTAGTATCCTTTTAATCATTACTCTCAATGTTGCCTGCACACTCTCTTTTATCTGCCAGTCTATCGTAGTATTTTTCCTTACATTGTCAACAAGTTCATGGGCAATCGCTTTCAATGTATCATCTCCAAGAATTGTCTCCGCTTTCGGATTATCTGCAAGTGCATCATAGAATGCCAGTTCATCTTGCCTCAAATTCAGCTTTTCCCCTCTTTTATCTGCTTCTCTTATATCCTTTGCAAGTGTGATCAATTCATCAATCAATTGTGCAGTTTCAACAAGTCCGTTTTGGTATCGCTTTATTGCCTCTGCAAGCATTTCCGAAAACTTCCTGCTTTGAATTAAATTTCTTCTCTCCGGACTTTTGATCTCATCATTCAATAATTTCTTTAACAATTCCAAAGCAAGATTCTTTCTTGGCAAATTCCTTATCTGATCCAGAAATTCATCTGTCAGTATTTCAATACTCGGATTAGCCATTCCGGCAGCCTCAAAAACATCTACTACTTCTTTTGATATTATGGCATCATTTATTATCTGCCTGATTGCTGTCTCAACATCCTCATCACTTCGTTTTTTTGTCTGCTCATCAAATTTGTTAAATCTTGCTTTTATTGATTGAAAGAATGCCAGGTCATCTCTTATCTCAAATGCTTTCGGATGTGGTACCGATATCCCGAAAGCTTTTTGTAGTTTTATTACATTTTCCTTAAATCTCTGTTTCCCGTTTCTTCCGTCTTCATCTTTTAGCCCCAGAATATAGTTTGCCGCATCCAGCACAAAATTAAGTTTCTGTCTTGCATCAAGCTGAAAATATCTTTTGTAATCAAACGTACCAAACATCCCGACAACTACCTCATAGCAATCCATCATTGTTGCAACTGCTTTTTCCTGGTCAAATGCTATTTCTCCCTTCCCGTCCGATTCTATATATGTTCTTAGTGCATTTTTCAGGTCCTGTGCTATTCCTATATAGTCAACTACCAATCCCCCCTGTTTATCACCGAATACCCTGTTTACCCTTGCAAGTGCCTGCATCAGGTTATGTCCGTTCATCGGTTTATCTATATATAAGGTATGGAGACATGGAGCATCAAATCCTGTCAGCCACATATCCCTGACTATTACAAGTTTCAGTGGGTCTTTCGGATCCTTCAGCCTGTCTCCTATTGCTTTTCTTCTTTTTTTGTTCCTTATATGTTCCTGCCAGTCAAGCGGATCACTTGCCGAACCTGTCATCACTATCTTAATCCATCCCTTGTCATCCTGGCTGTCATACCAGTGAGGCCGCAGTTTCACAATTTCATTATGCAACTCAACACTTATCCTTCTGCTCATGCATACAATCATTCCCTTCCCCTCAACAGCCGATATTCTGTCATCAAAATGTCTTACAAGGTCTTCTGCCACCTGTTTCAGTCTTGGCTCACTTCCTACTACCGCTTCTTTGCTTGCCCATTTTGCAAACCGTTTTTGTTTTTCTGTCAGCTCATCATTCTCTGTAACCTCTTCAACCCTTTCATCCATTATTCTCTGGTCCGATTCGCTAAGTTCAATTCTTGCCAGTCTGCTTTCATAATAAATTTTTACGGTTGCTCCGTCTTCAACAGCTCTTTGTATATCGTATTTATGAATATAATCTCCGAATACAGCAATTGTATTTCTGTCTCCTCTTTCAATAGGTGTTCCCGTAAATCCGATGAATGTTGCGTTTGGCAAAGCATCTCTTATATGCCTTGCATACCCGTCAATAAAATCGTATTGGCTCCTGTGTGCTTCGTCTGCTATTACTACAATATTTCTCCTGTCTGATAATTTGGGATATTTCGCACCTCCGTTTTCTGGAAAGAATTTTTGTATTGTCGTAAATACAACTCCACCTGAAGCAACCGAAAGTTTATCTTTCAGGTCATCCCTGCTTTCTGCTTGTTTTGGTTTTTGTCTTATTATTTGCTCACAATTTCCGAACGTTTCAAATAATTGTTGGTCCAGGTCATTTCTGTCTGTCAGTACAACTATTGTCGGATTATTCAATTCATTTGTCAATACAAGCTTTCCGCTGTAAAAAACCATACTCAGGCTCTTTCCGCTTCCCTGTGTATGCCATACTACTCCTGCTCTTCCTTTCTTACTTTCTATGTTCGATGTCGTAGCTTCAATAGTCTTTTCTATAGCCTTGTTCACTGCATAGTACTGATGATATGCAGCCATCTTTTTTATTGTCTTTTCTTTTGTCTTTTCAAATACAATAAAATGTCTTAAAACATCAAGTAAAGTTCTTTTGTTCAGCAAACCCTTTATCATGGGTTCCATTTCCGGTTCCTTTTCAGTATTTACAATTCTTTCCCCGTCAGCCGTTTTCCATTCCATAAACCGGCTGTAGTCACTGCTTAATGTCCCTCCCTTGGCAAACCATCCATCGCTTGCTATCATAAAAGCATTGTATGTAAATAGCGAAGGAATTAATTGTTTATATGTTTGCAGTTGATTGAAAGCAGCTTTTACATTAGCATTCTCATCTGTTGCATTTTTCAGTTCAACAACAACCAGTGGCAAACCGTTGATAAATAATACAATATCTGGCCTCTTATTATTATGGTTTTCAATAACCGTATATTGATTTATTGCCAGGAACTCATTGTTACCCGGTTCTGCAAAATCAATCAGCCACACCTTATCTGTTTTTGTTCTGCCATCCCCGATACTGAATTTCACATCAATACCCTCTGTCAGCATCTGATGAAAAATACAGTTGTTATCCTGCAAACTCACATTCTGTGTCCTTAATGCTTTCTTAAAGGCTTCTTCTTTTGCATCAATTGGTATATTCGGATTGATTTTTTCTATAGCATTTCTCAATCGTTCCTGTAATACGACCTCACTATATTCTCTTTCCTTAAAACACCCCTCTGCAATATCCGGCCCGAATAATACCTCATACCCCAAATCATCATTCAGAATTTCTAAAGCTATTTGCTCTATTTCATTTTCAGAAATTATATTCATTAAACACTCAGTAAAGCAGGATTTGAAGTAAGAATATCTATATCTGCATTTTTAAAATCAGCATCGTTTGTAAGTAATATGAAGGAATTTTCTTTGCAAAGTAAGTTTATAACTTTATCAGCAAAGTCAAGTGTATCTGTTGTTAAAAATGATTGAATATCAGTTTTTGTAAAAGATTTTCCAATTATACTGAATTTATCTAATATAACATCATTAATAATTAGGTTAATATCTTTTAATGCATTTTTACCATCCTCACTATCTCTGTATTGCTTATATTTTAATACTCCTTGTGGAATTTCATTTGCAATTAAATGCTTTTCGAATTCTGATCTGTGAGTTCGATTAATTATTTCAGAAATAACCATATAATCAACAAATAGTTCATTTTCTTGTCTTAATAATCTCCCAAAAGTCGAAGAATAATATTTCTCCCAATTATAATTTCCGGTTGGCCAGAAAATATATATCAGCACATTGGCATCAAAAAATACTTTCCTTCCATTTATTACTGTCACATCTCTGGTAGAATATTTTGTTGCCATGACTATTCCCCCAATATTTCATTAATACTCCTTTCCATGGCACCGGGATCTCTGTAATATAATTTTGCTGTATTTACAACTCTCCTTAATGAAGCTTCTCCGCTTGGTGATAAATTTTCAACTGCAATATATTTTCTTATCTCTTCTTCTTTAAAATCTTTATATAATTGACCAATTGCAGCATTTAAAAAAGCTGTTGTAAGTATTTCAACATTCATAAAAGAAATCTCAACTTTATGTTTCTCCTGCAAAGCTTTTTTTATTAATTCAAATACTTTTTGCCCATCTTCTGGTTCAGTACACAATCTGGTTCCAATTACATTAACTATATTTATAGATGTTTTTTTCATAAAAAATATTAGAATATATTGCTACTATTAATCTCTTGTGTTAAATAATATGATGAATTATCATCTGTTTTAAACTGCAAATTTACAATAGTTCCCGGAAAACTACCTGAAAAAGTATTTATTTGTTCACCTTGGGTATCATATTGATAAAATCCATCATCACTTATTATCTGCATCTTCCCCTTATTTTTCTCAATAAATTCTTTCAATAATGTTAGTCCTAAACCTCCGGACATATCTGTTTTTGTTGTTTTCCCATCCTGTATTGCCCATTTTATAGCTTGAATTGAGGATAATCTGGAATTAAATCTTTCATTTATTTTTCTTTTGAACCCAATACCAGTATCTGTTATTGTAAATTCAATTAAATTTTTATTTGGATAAAATTGACCGCATGTATAAATAAAATTACTCTCACTATGTATCTGTGCATTTACAAATATCTCATAAATTGCTTCTGTCATTTTTTCTTTTACCAATTGAGACATCTGGGGAAGTTCATTCCTGCTTAAAACTTCCTGATAAATGTAGTGATTAAAATATTTTCCATCTCCGGGTTTTAATTTCATATATCTTATAGTGGTATGATAATCATCATATAAACTCTGAAATCCATAATAAGAAAGAAAATCATTCTTAAGTAATATCCTTTCAATACCGGAACTTATTTTATCAAACTTTATATCATTCAAATTATTCATCAACAAATCCAGAATACCCCCTAGTGCTGAACACATATTTGCCGAAAACCAATATGTCAATTCTAATGGAATATCTTCAAAGAATTTATCCTTATGTTCATTATAAAAATCAATAAGCTGTTGATAACCATCACAATCATTGTTAATACTAATTAATCTTGTCATTTCTTTTCCCTAATTAATAATTTGTCCTGATAATTCATGTTATGGATTCAGTGCAAACGAATCCTGCAAATCGGGTACAAGATTCAGAATCTCTTATGCTTTTTGTTTTATTTCATTTTCCTTTAAGATATTCATTGCATTTATATTTTCTTAAAAATCTTATAATCTATACCAAAAAAAGCAAGTATACCAAAAAGTCCGGCTACTACACCATTTATTATATTTGAAATTTTTTCATTATAAAAAAATAAAGAAATCCCACTAATTAAAAATACTAAAAATCCCAATATTTTAATAGTTGTTCTAATTATATTATTTCTTTTAATTCTTTTGTATTCAATAATTCTATCTTTTTCTCTAAATTTTTCTAATTCATTTTCTTTCTCAATATTTTCTCTTTCTCTTTCTTCCTTCTCTTTCTGAATTTTTCCAATTTCTTCTTTCAGTCTATTATTTTCCTCTTCATGTTTCAGTGATTTGTATTTAAATAATTCCTGTTCATTTAAATATTGATCTATACTACTTTCTTCTATAGATTTTAGAACACTATCGACATCATTTTCATTTATTTCTTCAGGTTTTTTAGCTTGTCTTCTTAATTCAGCAATTGAAGCTACAGCTTGCTCTTTTGTGAGGCTACCTTTTTTATATTTATTTTGTAATTCATCAAATTTGTCACCCACTGAATCATTTAGTTGAGTAGATAAAACTATTTGGGCTTTTGTAACTATATCAAAAGTTTTCGGATAAGCTCCATTGCCAAACCCTTTATTTAATTTAAACCAAAGTTTGTTTGTTAAGAAACTAAGATTTGATGCCAGTGGAACATTATTGTTTAGTTTTAAATTTTCATCCCATGCTAATCTGATTGTATTATTAGTACCTGATAAAAGAACACATCCAACATTTTCAAATCCTTTATTACTTGCTCCTTTTCTATGAATATTTATATAATTTAAATATCTTAAGTAAGGGGATACATTTTCAATCCCTGTATTTTTTGATAAGGTCTTTATTAATTCTATATCTTCTATATTATATTTATAGTTGTATTTAGAATAATAATTTTTATAGTCGTCTTCAATTATACTATTTGCTTTTAAAAAAAGATAGAAATTAGTTTTTTTATTTACTATTTCTGCTGGTGTAACACATCCATCAATTATGGATGTCATAGCAGTTTTTGATGGATTAGCTTTGTCTTTTCCTGAAATTATATATTCTGCTTTTTTAAAAAATACTTCTATCTCATCTTTAATTTCAGTAAAGTATTTCAAATGGATTAGTTTTTTTCCCACAGATTTTAAACTTTTAGCATTAATTTCATTTACAAGTGAAAAAAAATCATTAAAAAGTATTCTATATAATTCTCCATTGTAGCCTGCAAAATGAAATAAAATTTCAGTTTCTAAATAAATTGTTAATTCTGTATTCCATGATCCTAGATTATTAATATTTGTATTAAATTTAAGTCCTGTATATAAGACAACACCTTCTTTAATAGAATTTAATTGTTTTGTAAATGTTATATCTTGTTTACCTCTTACAATGAATGCACTAATAAAATCAGAATATTCTTGAGTTGTTGATTCATCAATAATAAAAGAACAAAATGAAAGAACTATTTTTTCTTTTTCTTCAGAAGACAACAATATATTTTTTCCCTTTTCGATATAATTATATAATTGTGCAATTATTATATCATTACTATCCTTTATATTTTTATGTGTTCCAGTTATTTTTCCGTTAACTTGGAATGCTGAATTATTAGTTACTGTATATATGGCATCTGCTTTTTCTAATGAATCCTTAAATCGATTTAATGAGGAATTTACAATAGCTTCAGGAATCTCAAAATCAAAAGTATCATTTAATAATTGAGTTATTTCATTCAATGTAAATTGATATTTCCCCTTTGTAGAAATTATTTCTTTTAGAAATTCACAAATAACTCCATAGATATCCCTTTCGCTATTATATAGTTCTCTGAATACAGCTAGTGATGCAAGACATTTACCTTCTTGGGATTTATTTTTCATATCTATTTATTTATTTTGATATATTTAATTTATCTCTATTTTCCATATCATTAACTCTATTTATAATCTTTCCCTTACCTAAGTTAAATTAATTTTTTTTTATCTATTCATTTATATTAAATTAAAGAAAAAATTTGATTTGCATCAACATTATTTGCTTGTACCATTAAAACTTCTTCATTTGCAATAGTTTTTGTAATTTGATTATTATTATATTTAGCAAATTCATCAAAAGGTCTCACAAAACGATCATTACAAGCACAAATAAACAAATCACAATTTAAATTATCATTCTCTCTAATTAAATCTATAATCCTATAAGAATAATCCCCCATTGATAAAAAAGCAATTTTCTTTCCTTTCCAATCTAAAACATCAGAAAAATCTAGAGGATTTGTTCCTTCTGGTTGTCTATTTGTTGAAATTGCTCCCTGATCAATGAGCATATTGTAAACAAAATTAATTGTTGTAGTTTTTCCACAACTTCCTGGTCCTACTAATACTATAATATCCATGTTATTAAATTAAGTTGTTTAATTATTTTATTAAGTTTTTAATATTGATTCAAAGTTTTTCCACAGCATGTTTTTTAATTCATCAAATTTTAAATCCATTAATAAAGCCAAGTTTTCTATTGTTTTATTTATATTGCTTAGTTGATTAATTACTTGTCCATTAATAGGAATAAAAGGGCTATCTGTTTCTATTAAAATTCTGTCATTTGGAATATTTTTAACAATTTTTTCCCCTGATTCGGAATTCAACATAGCATAATTGACAGAAAAATAACATCCAATATTAATAGCATTTAACTGTATTTGCTTTGACCCAGAGTACCAATGCAGGATAATTTTTCCATTAAATTGTTCTCCAATTATTGATACAACTTCAGACGCAGCCATTCTTGAATGAACAGACAATACTTTTCCCCCAATTTCATTGCATCGACTTATTAATTCTTCAAAAAAAGATATTTGTAATTTTCTTGATTCTTTATTTGTTTTCAAATCTAACCCAACTTCTCCAACATATTTTACATCTGGTAGCAATCTCCACATGTCAGGAATATATTTCTGATATTGCCCAATAAGTTCAGGGTGAAAACCCAATGCAATTCTTACATATTTACTTTTGACATTACTATTTAATTTCTCAAATAGAGGAGGTAAATTTGTAACTGCAATAGTATATATTTTGTTCTGTTCAATTACATTTATGGCGAGCTCCTTTGATTTTTGTAAGTCTAAATGAAAATGTGTATCAAATAAATTACCCTTCATACTTATCCAATAAAGATTTAAGTTCGTTCATCCCTTGTTTATAAACATTACAGTAATCTTCAATTTTATCTGTAATAGGACCTGCCAATTGAATAGTAAGTGCAGTATCAATCTTACTTTCATTATAATCACTAATTCCTAATTTATATGAACGAAGATTTTCTGATGCAGTTTTTACATTGAAATCTTTATCTCTATAATTTGATGTATCATTTTTAAATGCATATTCAATTGCTGCTCTACGAATAACACACGGAAGACAGTTTCCACAATGGTTTGGATCTTTCTCTCCTGAATATCTTCCGATATCAGGATGTGAACAAGACATTGTTTTGGAAATATTTTTATAAAGAAAATCAGGGTCTTTACATTCTTTTATCATTTGCCCTTTTGTCTTGAATTGATATGGATTGTACAATTTAATTTTTAATCCAATATTAATAAGTAATTGCTGAAATAACTTCATATAATACGGATGTGTAGTTCTTGTGCTGCTACTTCCCATTCGAGTATTTGTCAGTGGAATGTTTAATGAAATTAACCCATTTTCAGGTATGTATAATGTCATATCTTTATCCATTCCAGATCCTAAAATTATAGCATGAGCAAAAAACATAAATGATCTTGTTCTGGTAGTATCTTCAATACCTCTAAGAGGAGAAGCAAAAAAATTAAAGAATTGATCAGAATAAAGATTATACTCAACTATTAAATTTTCAATAACATTCTTTTGATATTTTATAACACCCTTCCCTCCGCTATAATGTCCAACAAACCAAACATCCTTTTCTTGATTAAGAATATCTATTGCACCAATAAATGAATCTAATCCTCCTGAAAGCATGCATATTGCTTTCGGTTGATGTTTCTTCTTTTGACGATCCATTCCTTTAAATGCTTTTTCTTCTTTTTGATTGAGCTCTCTTTTACGAAATTCAAATTTCCATATATCCCCACTTAAAAAGGATATCATTTTTTCAAGAAGTTCTTTATTTTCATTCCATAATTCTGTTTCAATCACAGGAATATACATCTTAATTTGTCGGGTCCAGGCGTCATCTTCTTCTTTACGGGATATCTTTCTGTCAGCATAATATACCATTAAAGAAATATAAAGTAAATCAAGAGCTGAATTCGAGAATTTTTCACTTTGATACAGCTTTCTTTTGTTTTTATTCCAAAATGTATAATGATAATGTTCTTTCGAAAGCATGTTTACTAAAAAATCAGCTCCATCTATGTTAATTTCATCAACATCGTGAATTTTACATACTATTTCTTTCATAATTGATCCTCCAAAACTTTATAACATTGTTGATATAATCCTTCTACCAAAACTTTTACATTAATTGTCTCTGAATTAATCTTTGTCAAAGGTTTTCCTTCAAGCGTTGTTGAAACCTTTGATTCAATATACTCTTTTAATTCTTTTTCGATTGTAGCTGCCTCTGCAGAGTTTGCAGATTTAGTTTCAATTCTGCTCCCCATATCATGTATAAGTCTTTCATATAAATACGATTCGATATATTTTATTATAACTTTGTTGGTAATATCCTGATCTATTGAATTTAATAATGATATATCTCTATTTTCATCATCAAACATTTCATAAATTATTGACATTGCATTTATAAGTGCTTTTTGAGCTATAGAATTTTCTCTTGAATCTGGTACAGGAGCAAGTATATTTATAATATCATTTAATATTTCCTTAGGTTTTTTTCCTTCAGTGGAAATCTTATAATCTGTTAAGACTTGCGAAATCCCCTTTTTAGAAACATTGTTAAAAAAATCTCCAATATTTATTGTTGTTCTTATTCCGGATTTAGCAGACTTTGCAGCATTGTGTGAACCTCCATGTCCTTTAACATAATCTGATACCGCTTTCTTTGCTCCATTTCGTCCACCACCTCCTTTAGCATATCTTGACATAGAATTTTTAGCTTGTCGCCAATCGCTATATTGAGGATTATTTGATGAGTCTTGTTGTTCAGTATCATTTCTACTAGGTTCATCAGCAGGATCATTTTCTCTATCAGCTGGATTTTCCTTTGGATTTTGTATAGGATCTGGGTTATTTGAACTACTATCACCATCTTCAAAGTCAGATGGAAGTAAAGGAGACCTATTTGGTCCACCATAAGGACTTGATGTTCCCATATTAGTTAGTGTTTAAATTATTAATTTCATCTTCAATTGCACTTTTTAATTTTGAATTCTCAGATTTCCATTTTGTAAATAATTCAATAACACTTGCTTTATCATTTAACTTTTCTGCAAATGATTTGATCAATGGAATAAATGATAATTTTATATTTTCGGCAGGAATACTTTCTAAAAATACAAGAGTATCAGTGTGAAGTTCTTCTCTAGAACCACTCCATTCAATATATGATTGAAATAATTTTTTCTCACAATCTGTTGAAGATTCTATCTGAGAAGCTAAAGTTTTATGAATTAACGAAGCTTCATAATCAGAAATTAGAGATGATTTTTTTATTGCTTCATTTCTTGCAGAATCAGTTAATGCAAGTAAGCTTTCTAAAACTTTTTCAGCATTTATACTTAAATTCTGTTGTTTTACAAAAGATATCTTTTTTAAACTTTCTCTTGAGAAATAAAAATATGGTTTTAAATCTTTATCTGAAAGTTTAGGTTCAATATCCAGCCATTCAATAACCCATTTATCATCTTTCCATAAGTTTATTGCTTTGGTTTCCTCCCATTTTCCTTCTTCAATACTAACCAGCTCTTTAAGTTTTCCGTTGTTTTTAGATTGTAGGTCGGCAAGTTTATAGTAAAATTCTTCCTTGAAGTATTCTATAAGCATAATTTTTGCTAAAACCCTTCTGTCTAATTTTATCTTTCTATAATCTGCCATATGTAATCTTAATTCCAATGCATTAAGGAAACGTTTACAATGTCTGGGATTTCCATTCAGACCATTTGAAAGAACTGAAGAAATTTGTTTAGAAAGTGAAATAGTATCTTTTAATTTTTCTGATAACTCAGGAGATTTTTCTTTAATAAGTTCATAAGTTAATTCAAAATCAAGAAAATTCTTTTTCTTTTCTTCTTCAATAATTGATGTTATCTGATTTAAATCATTACCTAATTCTTTTTCAAACAATAAACACATAATATAAAATTGAACTTCCTTAGCTCCTAATTGAGGAATACGAATAGGATATTGTATCAGTTTTTCAAGATATTCTTTTCCAATATCCATTTGATTTCCTTTAACATCCGGATATTTCATTTGTACAGCATATCTGATTTGACGTTCATCAGCACCAATTACAAATGATGTACCTTTAGCAAAAAGAAACAAACGAATAGCCTCTAATGTTTCTAAAATTGTTTCATGTTTGCAACGATCTAATTCATCAATAAATACAACTAGCCTTTTTATTTTTGATTGCTCCAATAGGGAAGCGAAATCTGTATGAAAAGATCTTACATTATTTCTTATTTCTTTGCTTTTGAATGCATTGAGAACATCTTCTATTTCAGAATCCTCCACTTTTTCTCCTTTTGCAATCAAACTTTTCTTTATAGTTTCTATTGTAATTTCAGATATTGTTGCCAATCCTCCTGTCAAAAAAAAGTCAATACCATACTTAGCTATTTTGCCTGAAAGTTTTAGAAAATCTGTATTGTCATATAAATTTTTTAATATTCCTTTTGCTTTTTGACTTAATCTCTTCTTTTTACTAATTTCATCTAAAATAGAGCCTACTAAAGCAATTTTAGCATCCTCATATCCCTCAAATAACCATCCATTAAATTTAAGACACAGTATATCTTCATTCTTAGATAGATCATTCTTAATCATATCCATCAAACTTGATTTACCGCTTCCCCAATCTCCATATATTCCAATTGTAGAAGGTGTTAACTCATCATTAAGTATTATTTTTTTTGCTACATCGACTAAGTAGTCAAAATCTAATAGGTCAATATTTGTTTCACTATCTTTCCACATAATACAATATTATTAAATTTCTATTTCACCTTTCATCAACTTCGGCAATAAACTGTCTCGTAAAGTTGTTAAAGTTTGATTCTCATTCTCATTTTGTA
>JAUZOY010000230.1 GCA_030706235.1 Bacteroidota bacterium
TCGGACTCTTACAATTGGTTCTCGGGTCGCGTTTTTGTGTATGTATAAAATCCGGAAACTTTTTAGGATCTTTAATAAAAAAGACCGGAGTATTGTTTCCAACTAAATCCCAGTTGCCTTCTTCAGTATAAAACTTAAGTGCGAATCCTCTCGGATCTCTTTCTGTATCTGCACTTCCTTTTTCTCCACCTACTGTACTAAAGCGGGCAAACATTTTAGTCTGTTTCCCGATACTATTAAACAATTTAGCTTTTGTATATCCTGTTATATCATTTGTTACCGTGAATGTTCCATATGCTCCGGTTCCTTTTGCATGAACTACCCTTTCAGGAATTCGTTCACGATTGAAATGTGCAGAATTTTCATGTAATATATAATCCTGCAATAATAATGGACCTCGCGGACCAACACTCATTGTGTTTTCATGTTCAACATATGGCTTACCTGAAGCAGTTGTAAGTCTGCCTTTTATTTCTTTTTCGTTTTCCATATTTTAATGTTTTTGTTTGTTTGGATTGTATTAGACTAAAATATTAATGTATTCATGTTAATAAAAATAAATACAAATATACGAATATTATTGTAAATGTGTTCGCAATTTTGTCTTTACTTTCTTTATGATAATTATTTATTAGTTCTGAAATAGTAATAACTACACAAAACAATCAGAAGAGTAGAAGACAAAATGCCTCCGATAAGGAATTCATTGCCTTTGAAATATGTTCCTGTAAAACCCGCTGTAAGATAACCTATAGCCCACCAAAGGTGAGACCATGCAAAATGAGCTCCGTAGACTTTGCCTTGTTCTTTTAGTAAAATATTTTCAGCTATTAATATTTGTGATGGCATTAAAGTAAAACTTTGGCCTAATCCGGCTATTACCCAAAATATCATTAATATATGATATGAAGCGAAATTTCCAAGTATAACAGCGACTCCAATCATTGCTGCGCCGGAAATGAGTAGTGTTGTTTTATTTTTTGATTTATCTATGGTATTTGCAGTAAATGCTGCAATGGTCGCTCCAATACCGAAAGCAGTCATTATCAGGCCATAATATTTGTCTGTTAAATGCAGATCCCCTTTAATGTGCCCAACCGTATTAACAAGAATATGTGCTCCTGCAACTGCAGTAACTAACTCAATAAACAATGAGAAACGAATAGGAATTTTTTTGTAAAGCATTCTTGTTCCTTTTTGAATATCGTTCCATATGTCTTTGACTTTTCGGTTTTCAGAAAGAATTTCACCTCTGATAAGTAGGCTTCCTGGTATCGTAAATATTAATATTGCTGCAAGAATAAATGATACAGCATCGAAGAAAAAAATCTGTCTTACACCTAAAATGGTGGCAAAAATTCCAGCAAGTCCTGGTCCTAATATACCTAGAAGTTGCCATGTAGCATTAGACAATGTAATTGCATCGCCATAATTTTCTTTTTTTAGAATAAGTTGCGGAATTGCTGCTCTGTAAGCAGGAGAGAAAAAAGCATTGAATACATTGAGAAAAAATATCAGTACATAAACCTGTAATACAGTAGTTACAAAAGGAAAAAGTCCTACAATAACCATGCGGGAAAGATGAGTAATTATCAGAATTTTCTTTCTGTCCAACCGATCTGCCAATACTCCTGCATAAGAACCGAAAATAATATATGCAGTAACTCTTAAAGTTAATGCTGTAGCTAATATTTGTGCAGAATTGGTTCCTCCAAATTCAAAGGCCAGCAGAGCAATACCTAACCAAGTGAAGGCATCACCAAGCAAACTGATAGTCTGTGCAATATAGAGTCTGGCAAAAAGCTTATTGCTTAAAGCTGTAAAAGGTTGTAATATTTTCATAAATTATGTCACTATTTCATCACTCATTACTTATCCCTCATCACTCATTACTAAATAATATTTATTTTTCTCCCTTCTCTCTTTATTGCATATTGGTATTTATATTTAGGATATCCAATAATTATTGAACAAATTGCTTCATGATCAGCAGGTATTTTGAATAACCTGCGGACTTCTTTTACCATATTTATCACCGGAGGAACCAATCCGACAACTGTTGCCCCTAATCCAAGTGATTGTGCTGCGAGATATGCGGTAGTCATAGAAATGTGTGCATCAACTGTATGTTCTTCTGCATCCGGTTTTGCATGAAATATCATTATAGCAGGTGCATGACGTGTTATATTATCAATACCATTTTTTGTATCATAATGACCGGATTTAATCATTGGCATCAGATGGTTTTGAATGGAATTATATTTTTCATCACCAATTTTTTTTCTAATCATCTTTTTCATAAACCAGCTACTCATCTTTTTCCCCAGTTCACGATATGTTTCAGTCATATATGGCAAGGCCTTATCAATAATTTCCCGCTTAGTAATTAATGTTATTTCTACATTTTTCTCATTTACCCCGAAAGGTGATGTCCTAATCATTTTAATTAATTTTTCAATTACATCCATTGATATGGGAGTATCCTTAAATACTCTGACTGAACGTCTGTTATGCAGAAAATTGCTGAACATTTCTCCATCAATAATATTATCAGGCAATTCTATAATCTCTTTATTATATGATAATTTTCCTGTTTTAATTGATTTTGTAGGACAAACTGCCATACAATGACCGCATTCGAAGCATAAATGCTTTCGTTCAATATCAACATAAATATTGTTATTGTGTATATCTTTTGCAAATATTTTTACAGGACAATCAAGAACACAATGTCCGCATTTATTGCATGTCTCTTTATTATGTTCTATATTAAAATTGTTTTTTTTCATAATTGAAAAGATTAATTTATAAGGTTGCAAAACTATAAAATACTTTGATTATTTATAACTATTTTTGCATCAAAATTCAATGTAATTAAATTATTTAAATGAAATTCGCAGTAGTGATACCTTCCAGGTATGCATCATCCAGATTCCCGGGAAAACCGCTTGTTGATATTTTGGGTAAATCTATGATTCAAAGGGTATATGAAAATTCTTCCAAGTCTGAAATAATATCAGATGTTATTGTTGCAACTGATGATAGCAGAATTGAAAATCATGTAAAGGAGTTTGGCGGTAATGTTATTATGACATCTTCTGAACATAAAAGTGGTACAGACAGATGCACTGAAGTTGTTGAAAAATTTATGCTCCAAAACTCAAAATATAACTATGATGATGTGATAATAAATGTTCAGGGTGATGAGCCTTTTATTAACCCTGAACAAATTAATGCTGTTGCAGAATGTTTTAAGGATAAAGATGTGAAAATTGCTACACTGGCAAAACAAATCACAGATATCAATGAATTGATTAGTCCTAATGTGGTTAAGGTTATTTATGATAATAATGATTATGCCATATACTTTAGCAGAACCCCTATCCCGTTTCAAAGAGGAGTTGCTCATGATAATTGGCTGAACAATCATAAGTATTATAAGCATATAGGTATTTATGCCTACAGAATGTCTACACTACTGGAAATTGCCAGGCTTGAAGCATCTTCTTTTGAAAAGGCAGAGTCTCTTGAACAGCTAAGATGGATTCAAAATAGTTATAAAATTAAAATAAAAATAACTGATTATGAAAATATTGCTATCGATACTCCAGAGGATTTGAATAAAATAAAGCGGGTTGACTATTTATGATGAAAAGTTGAAAAAATGTATAATTAAATAAATGAAAAATGAATAGAAAAATTACTCTTTTATTGTTGTCAATGATTTGTTTGACAGTATATTCGCAGAAACATAAATACTTGTTTGTTGATGATACATGGATAAAAAGTTCCTATGCGGTTAACAGGGAAGTTTATCAGCCGGAAAAGGTTAAGGAAAATCCATTGATAATTGCCGATAAAGAGTGGGAGGGGGGCGTAAATTGTTTTGGAACTGTTATCTATGATGAAGGAAAATACAGAATGTGGTATCAGGTTTATAATGCTAAGGAAAAGAAAGACCCGAGGTTTAAGTATACAGTAGCGTATGCTGAAAGCAATGATGGAATACATTGGGTAAAGCCTGAACTCGGAATATTTGATTATAATGGGAAAAAAAGTAATATAGTTTTGCTATCCTATGGCGCATCTGATCTTTATAGTCCGGCTGTAATTAAAGATAGCAAGGCTTCTGATCCGCAAAAAAGGTATAAAATGTTATATTGGGATAGTATGAGTGAAGAAAATCTGAAAAAGGATGGCTCGCGTTTCCCTAAGGGTAAATCATTACCCGGATGGACTGCTATTGATGGTGAAGGTTTCTTTGCCGCTTATTCTCCTGATGGTATCCATTGGACAAAATATGGTACTCAGCCAGTATTTACTTGTGCATGCGATGCTTCAGCTGTAATGCAGGAAAATGATGGAACTTTTAAAGCTTTTTTCAAGATTTCAACAAAAGATGACAGACATTTTAGAGTGTTGGGTAAAGCAGAAAGTAAAGATTTTGAAAAGTGGACTGAACCGGAGGTGATATTGGAACCGGATTGGAAAGATCCTCATGGTACAGAATTTTATGGTATTTCTCCTTTTAATTATTTTGGAAATAAATTGGGTATGATTTGGATGTATAATAATTCTCCATCTGATAAAAGTATGAATGTTCAACTTGCTGCATATAATGATACAAAAGGATGGCAAAGAGCTGCAGACAGAAATTTGATTATGAGTGTAGGTGTTTCAGGTATGTGGGATGCCGGTTGTATTGTTCCTTCATCAAATCCTTTAATCTCTGTAAATAATCATGATAAGGAAATTCTTATCTATTATGGCGGAGGTACCGTAAGACATGATGATCACAGGTATAGTGAATGGAGTATAGGACTGGCAAAAATCAGGCTCGATGGCTTTGCGTCAATGTCTTCAAAATTCTTTAAAGGGTATTTTGAAACCAATCCTGTTTATCCGGAAGCTGATAAAATGTTTATTAATGCTGATACTGATCATGGGTTTATATCAATAGAAGTAATTGATCCAGCATCAGGTAAGGTGTTAGGAAAATCAAAGATTATAGAAAAGAATAA